>CAJOLN010000028.1 GCA_905235395.1 uncultured Synergistales bacterium | reverse complement strand
ATCAATGACATCAAGACCTGTCGATAAAACTCCTTCTGTTAGTGCGCGTTTGATTCGTTCTGTTGAAAGTCTTGCATCTCCTCCTACAGTTATTCCTGATGTTACATCATTGCGAATCAGCCATGAACCATAAGCCTGACCAATCGCTTTTACTATTTCATCTGTAAGTTCACGTTCTGCATTGCCGCGTATATCATATTCACGGAATATATTTGCGGGAATGTTCATTATTCATGCCTCCTTTGATGAGCCTATATTAGCACATAAAAAAATGGGAACAGACATTAACGCCTGCTCCCTGTGATTACTTTCTAAGGTTAAAGCGTGTACAGTGAGATTGCATAAATCGCAAGCACTGCAACCACACCCTGAATCAATGTTGCAACTGTCTGAGCCTTATACGCAGTGTTCAAATCCATATCCGAGAACTGAGTTACAACCCAGAAATATGAATCGTCCGCTTCCTATTGCGAGTGTTGCGAGTACTCCTCCCATAGGTGAGCCGAGACCTAATGAACCTAACATCGGAGCAATAATCTGCGCTGTCGTTACGATTGCAACTGTCGATGAACCTTGTGCTGTCTTCAATGCCGCAGCAATGATGAACGGAAGGAATATTCCGAAGTTATATGATGATAACGCTTCACCAATGTATGTTCCTACACCTGAAGCCGCAATTACTGCACCAAGTCCGCCGCCTGCTGCCGTAATCATGATGATGTTCGCTCCGTCTTTCACTCCTGAACCTATCCAACCGTTCGTTACTTCCTCTGTGAATGGTGCGAGGAAGAAGCATAACACTACACCAATTGAGAGAGCGATAACAGGGTTACCTAAGAACGATGACACTATGAAGAGTGTTGATTCTTTTCCGCCGATTTTCTCGAGTGTTGAAGGGTAACTGATGAATGAACTTAATGCGATTAGTATTAACGGAATCAAAATCGGAGCAAATGATTTGAATGCTGAAGGAAGAGTTCCGTATTTTGCTTTGAGTTCCTCATATGATTCTCCTGCGGCCTGATTGTCGTCAAAGGGAACAGGAAGTTTTGGCCCAGCAATTAATGCATAAACGTAACCTGCAATGACGGATATGATTGACACTACCATTCCCCACATGATTACCATTCCGAGATCTGCACCGAGTTCATTTGCGGCGGCTATTGGGCCTGGTGTCGGAGGCACGAGAGTATGTGTAGCATAGAGACCTGTTGAGAGTGCAATTGCCATAACTGAAAGTCTCACTTTGCTTCTGCGTGCTAATGACTTGTTGAGTGATGAGAGAATTACGAAACCTGAATCACAGAACACAGGAATAGATACTACCCAGCCGATTAAACTCATTGCGAGTGCAGGACGTTTCTCACCGACAACCTTCAATACACTGTCTGCCATTGTGAATGCCGCACCAGATTTTTCGAGCATTGCACCTATTATCGTTCCGAGCAGAATGACTATACCGATACCTCTGCATGTTCCTCCGAAGCCATTCAGAATCGTATCGAGAACTTTAGAAGGAGCCATACCTACAGCGAGACCCATAGCGAGAGCTACAGCGAACAATGCAACAAACGGATGAAACTTGCACTTAGAGATTAAGAGCACCATTAAGATAATGGCAATGACAAGAATAACTACAAGCATAGAACCTTGAACCATTATGAAAAATTTCTCCTTTCAAGATGAATTTGTGAATTGTTGTTTGAACTGGTAACTTGAAAGATTATAGCATTCATTGTAACCTACAGAATAAACTTTGAATTATGAACGGAGATTGAATAACATGAATGAACGCGAGAAAATGACAGCCGGAGAATTATACAATCCTGCTGATAAAGAACTTGTTATGCTAAGACAGAAGGCACATAGATTATGCGCGCAGTTCAACATGACATTTGAGACAGACGAAGCAACACGATGTGCAATACTTAGAGATTTACTGCCTGACTTCGATGAAGAAGAAATATATTTTCAGGGGCCGATATATTTTGATTATGGCATTAACATATTCATAGGTAAAAATTTTTATGCGAACTTCAACACTACCATTCTTGATGTATGTCCTGTTCACATTGGTGATAACGTAATGCTCGGCACAAATGTATCACTCGTAACACCTGTTCACCCGTTACGTTGGCAGGAAAGAAATGCAAGAGTGAATGATTCAGGTGAAGAATATGTGCTTGAATACGCGAAACCAATTACGATTGGTAATAACTGCTGGCTTGCATCAAACGTAACTGTAATCGGCGGAGTGAATATCGGAGAAGGAAGTGTAATCGGAGCAGGAAGTGTTGTAACTCGTGATATACCTTCAAATGTATTTGCGGCTGGTGTTCCGTGTAAGGTGATAAAGGAAATCGACAACGGATAAAAAATTTGCCCCGACACTTTTGAATGCGTCAGGGCTTTTTGATTCACAGGTTAATACTTACTGAACATTTCAAGAACATCATCTGTTTTGTCCAAATAAAGCGTCGTAACAGTTATCTGATAAACATAACGCCCGGAAACTAACGCAACTGACTTTTGATACATGGGTACGCCCTTGTACTTTGATTTTGCAAGTATGCAGGGACGCTTTGCATTCAGGAATGATGATGTCTCTGAAACATCAACGCTGAATTCGTCAAGCTCCATATTCTGCATACTATTTGAAATTTTGCCGGAAAGCCCCCACAGAAAACCGTCAATGTATGTTTCGGGCTGCTGTTTCGCAAGAAATTCTCCTATCTTGCCTACATCCATTAATGTGAGATTGACGTTTAAGATTCCATATTTCTTCTGGATAACCATAAACACAGGAAAATTATATTTGATTACTTTCTCTAATGCTCCCACGTCAGACGAGAAAGGCAGAGTTATTTTTCTGTAGCTTGCAATATCCTCGTCGGTCAATAAGTTCCATTTTTCAGGATCAAAATATACTTTCAATCCTAATGTATCATTCGTATATGTTCCCTTTTCCATTTGTCCGAGAATTTTAATCTCTTCCGGTGTCATTGAGAATGAAGACGAGGCTATGACTAATATAACCGCTGAACAGAAGATAACGCAGAGAATAAATTTCTTCATATAATCATCCTCCAGTTTGATTGATTATTACTTCAAAAAGTCCGGCAGAATAGTTTCAAGCTCATCAAATTTATATTCACCGAAAACTTTTCCCTCACGGAATAATACTACTCCTTTAGGTGTTCCTGCAATACCATACTGAGCATGTCTCGCTTCCTTCGGCCCATTCACTTCACAGCCCATAACTGCAACACTCACTCCGTCAGGAAGATTTGCGAGCATAGGTTCAACGATTCGTACCAGCTTCATGACATCTGTGCGTCTTCTTCCGCATGTGGGACATGAAATTAGATTCACTCCTCGTATACGAAGTTCAAGAGCTTTCAGAATCTCATAGCCTATTTTAACTTCACGTTCTGGTTCATCAGTCAGTGATACTCTCAACGTGTCGCCAATCCCCCGCGATAACAATTGCGATATACATGCTGTACCCTTCACGATGCCTCCGTCTCCTGGCCCTGCTTCAGTAAGTCCTATATGCATTGGGAATTCAGGATAGCGTTCTGAGATTAGAATGTTGGCTCTCACACATTCATTCACGCTTGATGATTTTGCAGATAAAATCATGTTCGTGAAGTCATTTCGCAATAACAGTTCTGCCTGTTCACACACTGCTATGAAGAGTGCCTTTGCTCTGTCGCCTTCTGCCTGATTCAATTGTTCCTGTGAGACTGAACCTCCGTTTGCACCGATTCTAATCACAACACCGAGATTCTTTGCTGTGGTGATTACGTCATTGAGGCGTTCAAGAATCATATTGCCCGGATTGATTCGGATTGCACGACACCCTGCTTCCATTGCGAGAATTGCAAGTGAAGGATCAAAATGAATGTCCGCCATGATTGCAAGTTTCGTATGTTCAACAAGATACTTCAAATCCTCCGCATACTTGGCCTCTGGTAATGCTGCTCTTGCCATTTCACAGCCAGAACGTATCAGTCTCTCACACTGTGCAAGACATTCATCGCGTTTATCGAGCGATACCTTCAGCATGCTCTCAACTCTCACGGGTGAATCTCCGCCTATTGTCAATCCGTTTATGTTCACCTGTCTCTTACTGTTCATCATATTCTCCTATGCTGTGAAGAACAGGTTATAGATGTCCTTGCATGTGACGAGAATGATCAGCGCAATTAACACTACAAATCCTGCCGTATGAATCCAGTTCTCTACTTTCTCAGGAAGTCTCCTCCTCGTTATCATTTCAAGCAGCACGAATAATATTCTTCCTCCGTCAAGTGCAGGGATCGGAAATAGATTAAAAATTCCGAGATTGAGTGCGATAATTGATATGAACATTATGAAGTTCCATATTCCTGAACTCATTTGCTCTCCTGACATTGATGCTATTCCAATTGGCCCGGTAACATCAAGTTCCTGCCTTCGCGTTATCATATCGTAAATTCCTTTGAGCAGTGCAAGACTCATTCTGTATACGTAACCTGCCGCTCGTCTCGATGCTTCTGTGAATGCTAATCTCGCGAATGACGGCGATATTCCAAGCATTGGCCTTCCGTATTCGCTGTTCATCGGGATATTCACGGTCAGTGTTAATATTTCATCTCCGCGTTTGATTCCGAATTTCACATTCTCATTCTTCATGCTCTCATTGCGAATCATCTCTGACATCTCACGCCATTTCGTTACGTTTACATCATTGACGCTCAGAACTTCATCGCCTGCCATAAGACCAGCCTGCTCTGACGGAAAGCCCTTCATGATTTCGCCTATGCGTGTATGCTCCATATCTAATATGCCATGACCCCACAGGAAGAATATTGCCAGAACGACAGCAAGAATGATATTAAAGAGTGAACCATTAAGGAGAATCAAGAATCTCTTCCATGCAGATTGTTCATTAAATCCCCTTCCTGATATTACTTGTTCATCATCTTCTTCTTCACCCATTCCCGCGAGCCTGCAAAAACCTCCAAGCGGTAATATTCTTATCGACCACAGCATATTATTCTTCCCTCTGTGCTGAAAGATTGCCGGGCCCATTCCGAATGAGAATTCGTGAACCTGTACACCCAAAATGCGTGCCGTAATGTAATGTCCGTACTCATGAACTACAACACAGACAGCAATAACAATAATGAAAGCTATAATACTTGTCAGCAAAATTAATCTCTCTCCTTGTGAAAATTTTTCAGATTATACTGCGAATTTATCTCTTATATGCCCTCTTCATTCGTTTAAGTGCATCATTAATATATCTCGTTGGACATGCTATATTCCACCTCTCGAAACATTCTCCCTGCTTTCCGAAGATATATCCCTCATCAAAGAATAATCTTGCTTCCTCATGATTGATTCTCTCAAGTTCACGGTAATCTATCCCCAATCCATTGCAGTCCAGCCACAATAGATATGTACCTTCAAGATTTGTGATTTGAATCTCCGGAAGTTCACGCGCAATGAACTCAATGATTGCTTTTCTGTTTGTGTCAATCACATTCAGACATTCATCAAGCCATTTTGAACAATGCCTGTATGCTGCCTCTGACGCACGATAGCCGAGAATATTGCATTTCGGATTCGTATTAGATCTCATGAGTGACTCTTTGAACTGTTTGCGGAGTTCCGGGTTTGGAATGAATATATTCGATGTCTGAAGCCCTGCAATGTTGAATGTCTTGCTTGGTGCTGTGAGTACGAGACAGTTATCCGCAGCTTCATCACCGAGTGAAGCATAAATCGTGTGCTTATGTCCGGGCATGATGAGATCAAAATGAATTTCATCTGAGACAACAAGAACATTATTCTTCATGCATATCTCAGCGATTCGTTGAAGCTCATTGCGAGTCCATACTCTTCCGCATGGGTTATGAGGGCTGCATAGTATGAGCATCTTTGCATTTGGTGATTCAGCTTTGCATTCAAGATCATCAAAATCAATCTCGTAACTTGTTTCTGTTTTTATCATCGGGCAGTCAATGAGCGTCCTGTTGTTGAGACTTACTGCCTTATACATTGGATAATATACAGGCGTTGTGAGTATTATTCCGTCTCCTTCATTCGTGTATGTCTTCACTGCCTCAAAGAACGCGTCTACTATTCCGTGTGAAGGCAATATCCATTCAGGTTTTGCATTCCAGTTATGCCTGTCTTTAACCCATGAACATACAGATTCAAGATATTCATCTGTAGGGTTCGCATAGCCCATGATTGATGTATCGAGTTCATGCTTCAATGCCTCTATAATTTCCGGTGCAGTTACGAATTCCATATCCGCGACTGAAAACGGAATTATGTCATCTGATTCTTTCACTCCGAATTTCATCATCTCATTCCATTTTCCTGAGCCTGTTTTGAATCTCTTATGCACAGTTTCAAAATCATACTTCATGATGAGCCTCCTGTTTTTTGTGTTGATGTTGTTTTTTCTTTTTACATCTTGTATAATTCCTCACTATATTAACATTAACAAACAAAAAGGAAGTGTATTTATTATGCATAGAAAAAGTTTTTTAACTCTCATTTTCTCTGCACTCTTAGTGTTTGCTGTAATTGCATCACAAGGCTGCGGAGGAAGCAGCAGTAGCTCACCCAGCGGTAGCAATGGCGGCAATGGAAGTGTAGTCGTTGGTGGCGATACCATTCTTGACAATTATGTTTTTGACACTAACGGCAACGGCAAACCTGACTTTTTTGACTTCGATGACGTTTCTATAGTACCCTTTCCACAATCATCATCTCCGTCATCAATTAATGTTCCTCAAGTTCCGTCTATGATATTCTTCAAGGAACTTAAAGAATTCTACGTTGATGAACCTGATACTGTATACGTGAATCTTGAGGCAGGCACAGAATACACATTTGAATTCTCGCAGAACCTCACCAGCCCGCTAGAGACAGTTTTCCCCTCACTTGAAATTCTTGATCCTGTGAGCAAAGAACCTGTCAAATATTTCACTGATGATATTGATGATGCTTCCACATTTGAATTGCCATACGACAGAATTCAGATGTCAGTATACCCCGAAGAGAAACCTTCCCTTGTGTGTCTGACCCTAAAGCCATCAGTAACAGGTGAATATACACTGAGGATAAGTGGCGTATATAAAAATACAGAAGAAACAGATGATGAAATAGATGATGAAGAACCTTCAGAGGATAAAACCGAAGAATTCTATAACATGATTGTTGAGGCAATCGGTCAGGAAGAAGCTGACTATCTCGATAGCACTTACGGAGACGGCCCATCATCAGACCCCTCACCAGCACAAGAACCTGATAAATCATGCATTCTGTTCATCTATAAGGAACTCAGGAACGAAAGAGGCGAAACGGGATATTATACCAGATTCAAATTCGCGGATGATTACGGGAATTTGACTGAAACAATAGACCTCGCCGACATCATACAGATGCGTAAAATTTATCTTGAGCTTAGACCTGATTATCTGAAGAAATTTTACAGTGAAACTGGTTATGAAGGCGAACCTGAAGAACTGACAGACGAGGAATATACAGCACTCTGTGTATGGCTCTATGCCATGCAGGAATATAACGGTCTTTACGGCCTTCATGAAGAAGACACAAGCGTCATTGATGAGGATGTAGAAGTGTCATCAGCTTCAACTGTCAGGTCAGCAGCAAGCAAGCCAGCAGCAAACAATAAGCCAGCAGCAAAAAAGCCAGCAACCAACCTGAAAAGCAATAGATCGAGAATTCCAACTACTATATCAGGAATACCTTATGACGATACATATAAGTTGGGAAATGGTTTCTTCGGGATAACCGGCTATCAGGCACCAGGCCGTGCAATACAGGATTTCAACCTTGCAGTTCCGAAGACTAAAAAAGTTTCCTCAAATTATAGGGCGGAGTTCATTTCATCACAGCAGGAACAGGAGAACTTCTCAAAGACAACAGCAAGCGGATCATTCTCAACCGGCGGTTTCGGATTGAAAGCAAGTATGTCGCATATGAACAGTTACAAGTTCGGTCTTTCATCTACAACTCTGGTTATTCACTATGATGAACTTGAAAATACACCGAGAATGCTCGCCAGCTCTAAATACAAGCTCAATCAGGCCGCAACGACCCAGCTTGCACAAGGCATTGATAACTTCAGAACTGTATACGGTGATTACTTTGTGTCAGGCTACACTTACGGAGGAACATACGATGCATATATTTCAATCACGACAGAGTCAACAGAACAGCTCACTGAGATAAAAGCAAAACTGACGGCAGAATATCAGAGTCTCAACAAAAAAGGAGCTAAGGCAAGTGCAGAAGTAGCAAATGAGACAAGAGACATTCTGAAAAAGTATAATGCTTCAATCTCAATTAAAATCATAACTTCAGGTTCAAGTGCATCTGATCCGAATATGAAATCAATAACACCCAGTAAGGGCAGTAACAGTGTAGATTCCGTTGGTGATGTAATATCTGAACTTATGAAGTTCCGTTCTACTCTGGCTAAACAATCTCCAAGTAACTATGCACCTGTAAACGTAGTTCTGACCCGTTATAGTGAGTTATCGACCGTTATGGCCCAAATAAACAAGGAGAAGAATGACGGAACTATACCACTTGCTCCGAGTATTAGTACTCTGATTCAGAGATTCAACGGCACATTGGTGAATCTCGGAGGATATTACGAAGTCGTAGGAGGATTGGACAACGCAAAGATAGATGCTGAGGTACGCGATGGTTTTTACACACGATATACGGAATTAGTCACCAAGATAACGGCAGATCCGCACTTCTACGACAGCAAATCGAAGATAACGGAAACGGAGAAGGCAATGAAGAAGCTTTCATCGGAGCTTAAAGCACTGGGAGACCGTTACGTTTTCTATAATATGCTTATAGCGGAACAGAAGAGAGAAAAAGAGATGTACACTAAATACCATGCAGACGTAGAGACCGGAAGTTCGGAAAATGTAAAATATCAGCCTTTCGGAGGTGATGGAGGAGGCTCAACAGGTTACAAAGAATTCTTTGTGAGTGCTGCTGTAACTAACGACATAAAGGCAGGAGTAAACGTTACGCTCGATGGCAATGAAGACTACAAGGCAGCAGGCTGGCGTTACTGGGGAACTTCGGATCATAACATGTCTAACGTAGAAGCGTCATACACTGCGAAAACTGCAACAGGAGGAACTGATGCCGCTTTCTGTTACGTTTACGTCCACGCAGGTACTGTAGACAGAGACTGCCACAGGAGGTTCTCGAATTATCCTGTAGTGGGAAAGAGCAGCCTTGATTTCGATTTCGTATCAGGTTATTCACGTTATGCTACGTGGACTGTGGAGTATCAGACGATGAACTTCACGAAGGAAAAATATCCGTTCTTCGGACTTGAGCGTTAATTCATGAAATCATAAGGCCGGGTCATTAAGTTGCCCGGTCTTTTTTTTGTGCGAACATAGGACGAATTGAATTCATGACCGCAAGAATCATCACGCCTACATCTGCGAATACTGCCAGCCACATATCAGCATAACCTATTGAACTCATGGCCAGACATAAAACCTTAATACCTATGGAAAATATTATGTTCTCCTTCGCGATTCTCATTGCCTTACGTGAGATTGAAATTGCCTGTGAAACTTTCATAGGGTCATCATCAGTCAGAACTACATCTGCGGATTCAACCGCCGCATCAGAGCCTAATGCTCCCATAGCAATACCTACATCAGCGCGTGCAATCACAGGAGCGTCATTGATACCGTCGCCGATGAAAACAGCGCATTCACCCTCATGAATCACATCATCAACCTTAGCAACTTTATCCGCAGGCAGTAACTCACTGTACACTTCATGAATACCGATTGACGAGGCTGTATCTTCGGCAGTTTCTTTTCTGTCTCCTGTGAGCATTATGATTCGATTCACATTCTGAGACTTCAAAGATTCAATTGCAGATTTTGAGGCAGGCTTCACTATGTCAGAGATAACTATATGGCCTGCATAGTTATTCTCTATTGAGACATGAACTATTGTTCCTGATGACCTGCTGCACGGATGCCATTCAACATTGAACATGTCCATTAACTTTGAGCTTCCTACGCAGACAGTCTCACCATTCACTTTGGCTTTCACTCCGTAACCTGCAATCTCTTCCGCCGATTCTATTATGCAGTTGTCGGCTTCATTCGGATATGCACGTCTCAATGCTTCTGCTGCCGGGTGCGTTGAATATCTCTCAACATGTGCGGCCAAGTGCAAAAGTTCATTCTCATCTATCACTTCAGGGTGAACAGCAACAACTTCAAATACTCCACGCGTTAATGTCCCTGTCTTATCGAAGAGTACACATGATGCCTTTGATAATGTCTCAATGAAATTTGAACCTTTCACTAATATTCCTCTTCTGCCTGCTCCGCCTACTGCCGCAAAAAATGCCAGCGGTATACTTATGACTAATGCGCATGGACAGCTTATGACCAGAAATGTGATTGCACGATAAAACCATACTGTGAATTCTGACGGAGAAAGCAATGAAGGAATTACTGCGAGTGCCAGAGCAAATATGCATACGACTGGGGTATATACTTTTGCAAATCTCGTTATGAATCTCTCAGTATGAGATTTCCTGTCACTTGCATTCTCAATGAGGGCAAGTATCTTTGACACAGATGAATCTTTGAACTCACATGTCGTTTTGATTCTGAGAACTCCTGAAAGATTTATGCACCCGCTCATTATTGTTTCTCCGTCTGCAACATTCTTCGGTATGCTCTCTCCTGTCAGTGCACTTGTATCTATGTTTGAATGTCCCTCTACAATCACTCCGTCAATCGGAATTCTCTCTCCTGCTCTCACTACTATTATGCTTCCTTCATGAACGTCTTCTGGTTTTACCTTTTCAAGTTTGCCATTGCGTTCTACATTCGCGTATTCTGGTCTCAAATCCATTAATGCGATGATATTCTTACGGCTTCGTTCTGAGGCGTAATCCTGAAATAGTTCACCTGTCTGATAGAGAATCATTACAGCTGACGCTTCAACGTATTCACCGAGACATAATGCCCCTATTGACGCTATACTCATCAGAAATTTTTCATCAAAGAGTTCACGTTCCTTCGAGAATATATTTCTGAGTGCGTCAGTGAGGACATCATAACCTGCAATTAAGAACGGAATCAGAAATAGAATTATCTTTGCGTGACCTTCAATGTTAATGCACGAGGCCATGAAGAGAATCAAACCTGCGAGAATAATACGAATCAAAACTTTCAAATGCTCATTCATATTTTCATTTTAACCTCCAATATTTTGATTTAGCCGTCAAATTATCTCACACGCATTAAAAAAAGCTCCCCCGAAATGAATCAGGAGAGCTTCAGTTACGATTTACGATTTGAAGACTGATTACTCTATTTGCGAGAACGTATTAACTTTTCTTCTGAGAGGGAATATATATCCTGACGCAGGTATGTCTCTTGCTGATGTGTCAGTGTCCTCTTCAATGAAACTTGCTGTACTCCCTGAAGCTATATTGAATGTCGTTGTTCCCTTATCCGTTGTAACATTCATTGACTCGTCTGCGTCTGAAGGAGGAACATACGTATCACCTTCGGGCTGTGTGTCTGGAGTCGGATTTGGGATAACATCATCTGATTGTGTCGGAATGTCTGGCGGTACATCTCCGCTGTCAGGTCTTGAGGGAATATCTCCACTGTCTGGCCTTGAAGGAATATTTCCGCCTTCATTGCCTCCTCCATTTGTCGAATGATGTGTGTACGTTGCTGAATCATCTATGTATATTCCGCATTCAGCATCGATTCCTCCTTCACCTGCTGCTACCTCTGACTGATTACCCGCCGTTATGTCGAGTGTACCTCCGAGTATCAAAGCGTAACCGTTAGAATCAATTCCGTCTCCGTTCGTTGATTTTATGGTTATGTTTCCGTCAAGCATAGTGAATACAGAAATATCATCTTCATTCACATTGATTGCATCATCAGAAGCAGTTATCGTTATTGTTCCGCTGTCTATGGTCAAATGCATCTCAGTATCAAAACCTTCATATGAGCTTGATGTGATGTTCAGAACACCGTTTGCTTTTTCTCCGCCTCCGATTGCAAGTGACACGAATGAATAAAATGCAGCGTCCATTTTGTAACGTTTCTTCTGCTGTGACACGTCAGTTCCGTCTATCTTCGTTACACTGTCTTTCTTCTTGGCCGCTTTGAGCATTCTGTATACGTTTGAACCCGTGATATTGTTCGTTGTGTCGTCAGCAATCAATACCATAGCTCCGGCATTATCGAGAAGGTCTTTGCCTATATCCATTGATGAGGCTGCAACTGAAGTTTCATCATCAGGGCCGCATTCATACAAATCATGAAACACTATCGCAGGAGCAACTGTACAAGTTACGTCTACACCATTGAGAATGAGTACAACTTTATCTGCTTCGTCTTCTCCTGCGTCAATCCAGATTTGTCCCTTCCATGTGCCTTTGAGTGAATACGTTCCTGCCTTCGTGATGTGAAGTACAGGGTTAGCATATGCATCTGCTGACGTGTGAGTCATTGCAGATATCGTTGAAGCTATCTGATCGTTGTAGCTTGAATTTCTCACTGGCTGGAATGCTGGCCTTTCACCGCCGCCCGGCCCAAAATCTCCGTTCGGCCTGTTAGGAGGTGTACCACCACCGCCAGGCATACCGCCTCCCATTGAACCGGGAAGTGTAGCAAAGATATACGGCCCTTCAAATCCTGTTCCGAGTTCTGCCGCTACTTTTGACTGTACGCTTGATGAATAATACGCAGCATATTCTGTTTCATCATCGTCTTTAACTGTTGCTGTATATTCCAGTCCTGAAGGCATGTACACTATATCATGTGCAATATACACTTCATCTGCTGCAACTTTTTCCTCTATTTCGTCATCTGTGTATTCGACTATGCCGTCAATTCCGTCTGTGTAATATTCATCTTCATGATCTGGGTCTGCGTGCCAGACATACGGATATTCTGTTACGTTTGTGCCTTCGTATGTCGCTGTGCTTCCGTTGAGCAGAATTGTCTTTGCATTTAACGTATCAACATTCAATGCTGTGAATGATACTGAAGGTGCTATCGTGAGTCCGTTATAGCGCAGAAGTTTTCCGTCTGTGCATTTTACTGTACCTGATGTTAGCGGGGTATCACTTGTGCCTAATGGATCATACGCAAACACAACCGTTCCCTCATTCACGAATGCAAGCGTGTCATCTCCAAGTTCATCAAGAAATCCGAGATTTAATGTTGCCTTGTTCGATTCGCTTCCTACATTCGCAATATAATACTTTGATCCGTTCATGCCTGTTAGCTTTGAGCCTTTGTAGATCTGATAGTCTTTCCCTATCTCGAATGACGGTGACGTTAAGACCGCTACCTGTTTCACCTGCGATGACGTGTTCGTGTTACCGCTGGGTAATTTTGAATTGCTTCCTCCGCAGCCCGAAAGCGAGAATGCAAATACTGCGAGAGCCGCGAAGATTAATGCGCCGTAAAATTTTTTCATGCTCTAGTTACTCTCCTTTAATGTTATTCCTGAAAAACTGTTGACCCTTAGCTGAAGTATGAATACTTCATCGGTATCTTTGATTGTCCGTGATAATGTACTATCATCTTTGACGGGTGTTGTGTAGTTTATTTTCATTACCGCATCGTTCTCTTTGTTGTAAATCGTAACTGCTTTCCTTGTGCTTTCACTGCCCTCTTCATCATCATCTCCTGTTTCATCATCATCATCGCCTTCATCTGTTCTCGGATTGTATGCCTGATGTGTATACGTTACGCTCTCTGACATGTACACTCCCAGATTTGCATCAATTGGGCCTTCTGCCTCTGCGTTAAGACTGCTACTGTCTCTTACCGCAGTAATATCAAGCGTACCGTTGTTGATGACTACATAACCGTTTGAATCTATTCCGTCTCCTTTCTTCGCAATAATTTTCAGGCTTCCTCCGTTCATAGCGAAGACCGATGTGTTATCCTCATTCACATTTATGCCGTCATCTTCTGCCGTAACATTTATCGTTCCGCTGTCGATAAGCATATGCATTTCTGAGTTCAGACCTTCGTATGTCGTTGATGTTATATTCAGACGACCTCCTCCGTTATTGCTCTCTGCTCCGATTGCAATTGATACGAACGAATATAATGCACCGTCCATTTTATACATCTTCTTTTGATCTGAGATGTCAGTGCCGTCTATTTTCGTGGCTGAACTCTTTTTATCAGCTTTCATTATTCTGTACACGTTTGAACCTTTGATGTTATTCGTTGTTCCGTTCGCTATAATCACTACAGTTCCTGCGTGCAAATCTTCATCATCGCCGAGCAGATTCTTGCCTATATCAAACGATACGACATTTTCAGTCGGGCCGCATTCCCTCGCACTGTAGAATACAATAGCAGGTGCAACTGTGCAGGTTACATTCACACCGTCGAGGATAAGTGCAACATCTGAATCTTCTCCTGCATCAATCCATATCTGACCGTTCCATGTGCCTTTGAGACGATACACACCGCCTTCAGTGATATGCAGAACAGGATTTGCGTATGCTTCGCTTGCTGTGTGAGTCATTGATGAGAATGCTTCAATTTCTCCATTGCTGTTGGGTTTTGATATCTGGCCTCTGCTGTTTGCCGGAAGTGTTGCAAATATATACGGCCCATTAAAATCTGATCCTAATTCTGCGGCTGCTTCCTTCGTAACTGAATCAGAATAATACGAAACATATTCTGTATTTTCATCTTTCTTTGCTGTCCCTGAAAAACTTATTGTGCTTGGAGTGTATCTGACATCATGAGCTATATAGACATCTTCATCTATATCTTCCAGCATTTCGGATTCTGTCAGCTCTTCTTCATCGTCTCCGTCTGTGAAATATTCGTCTCTGTGATTCGGGTCTGCATGCCACACGTAATCATACAATGGTACATCTTTGCCTGATATTTTTGCAGTTGTACCGTTGAGAGTTATCGTGACTGCCTCTGACGTATCAATTTTTACTGCTGAGGCCATGATTGATGAATCTGATACTGAAGATGAAGATGCTCCTGCTACATTGAGACCCTCATACTTCAATTGCTGTGTTGCTCCTCCTGTGCGAATCACACTTCCGTAATCGCTCGAAACATCACTCTCAATTGTGCCCGCAGGATTGTACGAAAAGACAACCGCAGCGTCATTATCTGCCGTAGTTATCACAAAGGGAACATCATCACTCAGTACATCTTTGAATTCGAGATTGAGAGTTACATCAAAAGGTTCATCATTACTAATGGGAGCAACATAATATCTCGCGTTGGTACCTCGCAAGCTAACTTTGTTGCCTCTGTAGAGCTTGTATGATTCTCCTACTTTGAATACACGTGAAGTCAAAACCATTAACCTGTTTTTTGCAGGGCTGTCATCATCATCACTTCCTCCGCAGCCTGCGAACATAAAAGCAATCAATGCCATGAACATAAAAATTATCGTACGCGGAAACTTTTTCATGATAAGAACATTTGCCTCCCTTAATGAAGAAAAGTTTAATTCTCTGAGATTGTAGCATAAAATAATTTTGGCAAGCTGTATAATGAATTTCAATCAGGGGAGCTTAATTGCTGAGAGGATACTTAAAATGTATCGACCCTTTGAACCTGACACGGATAATACCGGCGCAGGGAGTTCCGTTTTGCCCCTCTGAAAATTTTTTCATAACAGGAGGATTCATTCTTATGCCTTCAAAACATAAAAACGTTCTTATCATGATTGAGGGTGCATTATGCATTGCTCTTTCTATCGTGCTGTCGTATTTCGCTCTCTTCAAAATGTCTCAGGACGGATCTGTTGATTTCAGTCTTATGCCGTTGATAGTCTTCTCATACAGGAGAGGATTGAAATGGGGAATTCAGGCAGGAATTGTAACCGGACTTCTTAGAATTTTCTTAGGGGGATATGTCTACAATCCAGTTCAGGCGATTCTCGATTACATTCTTTCATATGCTTTCGTAGGACTAACAGCAATGCATCCAAGAATTGTCGGTCTAATCATATCGGCAATAGGGAAAATTGCATGTCATGTTCTATCCGGCGTAATATTCTTTGCGAATTATGCTCCCAAAGGACAAAGCCCGTTAGTATATTCTCTTGCGTACAATGTACATGTTGAAAGCGTGAAGTATATTCTATCTGGAATAGTTGCATTGATTCTCTGGAAGGCTCTTGAGCATGAGCTTCCTGTTTCTGAATAATTGAAGCGAATCGTAATTGCCGGAGCGGGCAGTCATTGCGGAAAAACAACGATTGCCTGCGGTCTTCTCTCTGCATTCCGTGAACATGGCCTCAAAGTCTGCGCATACAAGACAGGCCCGGATTACATTGACACGGAATATCTGAGACGTTCAGGAAGATGTGAGGCATATAACCTCGATACATGGCTGATGAGTGAAGAAAAAGTTCGCGAGTTGTTCACGAAGACATCACGGGGAAAAGACATAGCAGTTATCGAGGGAGCAATGGGATTATATGACGGGGGTATGAACAGCACAGCAGAAATTGCGAAGTTGCTTCATGCTCCCGTTATCGCTGTCCTGAACGTGAAATCTATCGGTGAAACTGCCGCGTCAATTGCACTTGGCCTCCGCGAATATGATAATGAAGTCAATTTTGCAGGAGTGATTCTGAATCACGCAGGTTCAGCCTCACACATAAGAATCATATCTGAGGAATTGAATCGAATCGGCATAAAAGTATTTGGTGCATTGAGACGCAATGACAAACTTACAATTCCAGAAAGGCATTTAGGACTTCTCCCGTTCAATGAGAACACGAACTATGATTTTGATTCTGTGAGAGCAATTGTAGAAGAGTGTGTTGATATTGATGAAGTGATTCGTGTTTCAGAATCATCATCTGAAATTCATGAATCAGAATCATCAAGGCCATGTATGAATCACAAAGTCCGTGTTGCAGTTGCCAGAGATGAAGCGTTCACGTTCTATTACCCTGAGAGCATAGACACACTTCGTGAACTTGGAGCAGAGATAATATACTTCAGTCCGATTCATGATGATGAATTGCCCAGAGCTGACGGATATATTTTCGGCGGAGGATTTCCTGAGATGTTTGCGCGTGAACTTGAAGCCAACGAATCAATGCGTGAGAGTGTGAGACAATGTGCAAGTTCAATTATGCTTGCTGAGTGCGGAGGTTACATGTATCTGTGTGATTCGATGACTGACAGAGACGGAAAAAATTTTCATATGGCAGAAGTGATTCACAGTGATGCATACATGACTGACAGACCAGTAATAGGATACATTGAGGCACATTCATTGAGCGATAACATCATGTGCAGAGAAGGCGATATAATTCGAGGTCATGAGTTCCATTATTCGAGAGTGAATCAGAAAGACGAATTTGCATTCATGATGACCAGACGCAGAACAGGAGAGACATATAACGGAGGCTATGCACACGGAAATATATTAGCCTCGTATCTTCACGTGAACTTTTTCGGAAATCCAGAACTTGCAGAACGATTCTTATCACGAATTGACATAAACCATACTTCAAGATAGTACACTGTTGAA
>CAJOLN010000027.1 GCA_905235395.1 uncultured Synergistales bacterium | reverse complement strand
ATATAAATTCCTGCTCCGGATTTGATATATTTAATTTCTCTAAGCGATTTATAAAATTATTTTTTAGCATAAAATTATTTTATAATCACGCGGCTCTAAAGGCAAATTATTTAAGCTATATTTTTATTTAACGTATGATACGGGTATAAGCTCGGGCTTAACTGTGCGTTCGGGATATGCTGTGTCAGAGTAGCCTATAATTACCGAGGCGAGCGCATCATAGCCGTCCGGAATGCCGACGGCTTGTCTAACATCCGGCCGGTCTTTCATAGCTACAACTGCAGTATTTATTCCGCAGCTTGCAAGGCCAAGCGCCGTTGCCTGAAGCTCCATGTTCTCGATAATTGATCCTACGTTCCAGAATAAATTGTCGTTCATTAATTTTGCATTAACATTAACGTTTTCTGCCTCGCCGTATTTTTTGCCGGCAAGAATTATCCAGACCGGCGCTCCGTATAAAAAAGGCCGGCGCATCTTAACGGGCATTTCAGGACTGTCAAAAAATTTTTCAGCTGCATCTTCAGCTTTCTCCATTGCGGCCTTGTCAGTCACGACTGACAGATGCAGCTTGTGCATACGGACTATAGGCGCTAATAAAGCTGCGTCAATTATTTTATTTATCGCAGCGTCATCAGGCATCTTATCGTTATATTTCCTCGTAGACACACGATGAGTTAACACTTTTTCAAATTCCATTGTCATTAGTCCAGCTTCATTATGATTTTCTCTTCAAGATTCTTTACGCCTTCAGGTGTATGTGTTGAAAGGTAAACGGTCGGATTGTTCTTTATGAACTCACGAACACGGTCTAATGTCTCTCGTGCGGCTTTGATATCTTCAAATATTATTGAGAGCTTGTTTGCATGAAGTGCCGCGTCAACATACGTGACATCACCATGCATCATGTAATACACGCCGTCACATTCAGCAATGACTATGCTGTTTCCGTTCGTGTGTCCTCTTGCCTTGATGAAATATACTCCGTCAACAATCTTCTGGCTTTCAGGAAAATTATGATAAGGGCCGTCAGAATATGTCGCACGCACAATGTTATCGCCTGTGAGCTTGAGCGCGTCTGCGTCTTCAGGGCCGATGTATATCTTTGCGTTCGGGAATGCGCGTAACTCTCCAGTGTGATCCGGGTGCTTGTGCGTTACGAGAATCTTGCTGACCTGTTCGGGCTTATATCCGAGTGCCTCAAGTGCAGGAACGTAATCGAGAATCTTCGTGTAGCCTTTGAACGGTACTTCAGAAGGAAAACCTGTATCAACAAGAATCACTTCATCGCCTGTATCAATCAGAAAGTTCTGAAGGCTGCCGGGATACATTACATCTTTGTGTCCGTCTGCTTTGTTCTCTCCGCCGAATAAAAATTCCTCGTTGAATTCGCCGCCCTCGTAGAGCTTTACAACTTTAATCTGCATAAATTTTATCCCCCTCAATAATTTACAATGAAAACTCTTTCTTCTCGCCGCTCATTGATGAACATACTGCTTTGCCTTCATCAAGATAAAATATCTCGAATCTGCCGTCCCCGACTGAGTATATCTTTAACAATGACGGCATAACCTCAAGTGCTTTCTTTTGCGTTTCAGGTGTCGTTGCAAATTTCACAGTTCCGCATATCCTCATCGTGTTCATATTCTCATCAACTGCGCATATTTCAACTTTTGGATTTGCCGCAAGATGAATTCAATTTTAGAATACGATACTTAAATTACAAGTACTCAGTTTTTTAATATATGCTAATGTTTTCATACTTTAATTTGAAATCGAAAAGAGAATTTTTTACATGACGGAAAAAGATTTTATGTGTCCGTTAAAACATCTCTCAGAAACTTTCGGAGGCAAATAGAAACTCCCGATCATATGCATACTTTCAGCAGACGATACGCCCAAACGTTACAGCGTAATAAAATGCAAGCTCAAAGAATAAAAATTTTCTGCGGTGAATGCATTAATACACGATGAGCTGTAATAAAATAGTATAAGGAGGTTTCATTTTCATGGACAAGACTTTAACGTCTAAATATGGCCCATGTATTGCTGGAGGAATCATTGGCTTAATCGCTGTGGCTCTCGTACACTTCGGCAATCCGGGCAATATGGGTTTCTGTGTCGCATGTTTCACCAGAGACATCGCAGGCGCATTAGGTTTTCACAGAGCAGGTATCGTTCAGTACATTCGGCCTGAGATACCCGGCTTCATTCTAGGTTCATTCATTTCATCTTTAATCTTCCGTGAATATTCCCCAAGAGGCGGTTCATCTCCCGCAGTACGATTCGGTCTCGGAATGTTCGCTATGCTCGGTGCATTAGTTTTCTTAGGCTGTCCTTGGAGAGCATATCTTCGTGTTGCAGGAGGCGATTGGAATGCGCTTTACGGTTTGGGAGGATTAATCGTAGGAATCTTCATCGGAATAATATTCTTATGGAATGGTTTTAGTCTCGGCGCTTCAGAATCAAATCCAAAAGCCGCAGGTCTCATTATGCCGTTGATATCGATTGCTCTTCTTGCATTACTCTTCATCGCTCCTAAGTTCGGCGATAATGCTCCTGTATTCTTCTCATCATCAGGGCCAGGTTCACAGCATGCACCCATTCTCATTGCATTAGGTGCAGGTCTCGTTGTCGGGTGGCTAGCACAGAGGAGCAGGTTCTGTACTGTAGGAGCAGTTCGTGATTTCCTCATGATGGGTGATGCTTATCTCCTCAAAGGCATAATCTCATTCACACTCGTAGCCTTCATTGCGAATTATGCACTTGGAACATTCAAGCCGGGATTTGAATCACAGCCTGTAGCACACACAAATGAACTCTGGAATTTTCTAGGAATGGTTCTCTCTGGTCTTGCGTTCACACTTGCAGGAGGTTGTCCGGGCCGTCAGTTAATTATGGCAGGTGAAGGTGATTCTGATGCGGGAATTTTCGTTATCGGCATGCTTGCAGGTGCAGCTGTTGCTCATAATTTTTCGGCGGCTTCATCTGGTGCAGGCATAGGCGCGTATGGAATTCACGTTACGATTATCGGGTTAGTGTTCTGTGCGTTCGTTGGATTATGTTTCAGAGACAGGGGGTAATCTTTCATGAGTGATGTTATTACGGTCAATGCGTCGGGGCTTTCATGTCCTCAGCCTGTCATGCTCACTAAGAAGGCACTGTCAGAAATTTCATCAGGACGTGTTGAGGTTCTCGTTGATACTGCGACATCAAGAAACAATGTATCACGTTATGCAGGTAATAAAGGCTGGAAGGTCAGCACAGAGGAACGCGATGGCGGATATAAAGTTATTCTTGAGAAGTAAGAAGTGAATTTGATATCCCTGTTGATGATTTAAGTAGTCGGCAGGGATTTTTTATGGCGGAAGCGTGTGGGAATCGAACCCACCAGAGACAGCTTAAACCACCCCTCTTCAGGTTTGAAGCCTGAGCCTGTCACCAGACAAATCTCGCCCCCCTAATGTTATGAATTATAATGTATGCACCTCTATCTATGCAATCAGGAAGTGATTTCGTTTCATGTCTTGCTATTTCAATAATGCCGCTACTTCTTGGCCAAAGCCCGAATGTGTTAGTAATGCTGTACGTGATTTCATGTTGAACGGAGGAGCAAATTCATCAAGAGGAACATCTTCTGCCCGCGATATGGAAACTATGAATATGATTTTAGATTGCAGGGTTAAACTTGCAAATTTGTTCGGAGGCTACGAAAATGCAAATCCCCTTTTTGTCACGTTCACATCAAATATAACTGAGGCATTGAATATCGTACTTAGAGGTTATCTTCATAAGGGAATGAGCGTGATTACATCTTCAATGGAACATAATGCTGTTATGCGTCCGCTGAGAGCAATTGAAAGTTCAGGTGTGAATGTTGAAGTGATAAATGCAGATTCAGAAGGCAGGTTGAATCCTTCAGACTTTGAATACGCATTGATGAATCACAAATACAATCTCGCAGTAATATCACATGCAAGCAATGTATGCGGAACTATTCAGCCATTGAATGAGATTGCAGAGCTATGCATGAAATACAATGTGCCTCTTGTAGTCGATACTGCACAGACAGCAGGACTGATTGATATAAATGTATCTGAACTGAAACTTTCAGCTTTATGTTTCACTGGTCATAAGGGCTTAATGGGGCCTCAGGGTACAGGCGGAATCATATGGTCTCCTGAATTTGCATCATGTGTTCAGCCAATCATAACCGGCGGAACAGGCAGCTATTCACATCTTGAAACTCAGCCCGAAGATTTGCCCGATAAATTTGAATCAGGGACACCTAATCTTCCAGGCATTGCTGGACTTAATGCCGCACTTCAATGGCTCAATGATACAGGCATAAAAAATATCGCTGAACATGAACGCATGACAGGCGAATATCTGCTTGAGAAATTACTTGAGATTGATGATGTAATTCTTTCAGGAAGACATGACATGAATAATCGTGTATCTGTATTCGCATTCAACGTTCGTGGAATTGATAACGGGATATTAGCTGATGAACTTTCACGTTCAGGATTCGAGACGAGGCCGGGTTTGCATTGTGCACCTTCTGCACATAAAACGCTGAATACATTTCCTCAGGGAGCATTGAGAGTTTCACCTGGATATTTCAATTCACGTGATGATGTTGATGATTTCATAGATGCTTTGAGAACTATAATTTTTTCATGTATTTACTAGTGCGATAAAGTGAAGTGCTTGATAAAATATTCTCATCATATTTTTCCAGAATCAAAATCATAAAAAAAAGGGCGTGAAAATTTTATGTCTTTACCGAGACTAAATAAATTCCCGCAGGATCATCTATCCGATGAACAGATAACTTTACTCGAAGAATCTGCCAAGCGTGCACGAGTTGCTGCTCTCACAATGGTATCTGCGGCCAAGAGCGGACATCCAGGCGGAGCATTCTCATCAATGGAAATGTTCATGACAGTTTACGGAGTTGCAGACCTAACACCTGCAAACTGCAATGACACGAAACGTGATTATGTAGTCGTATCACACGGACACACAAGCGCAGGAGTATACGCGGCGTTAAGTGAATGGGGATTCATTGACCGTGATGATGTAATGAGTCATTTCAGAAATTGCGGCTCAATCTTTCAAGGCCATGTTGAACGCGAAATACCCGGCATCGATTGGGGAACAGGAAACTTGGGACAGGGTTTATCAGCAGGAGCAGGCTTCGCACTCGCACAGAGAGCAACCGGTCATAAAGGACGCGTATATGTTCTCATGGGTGACGGAGGACAGACCAAAGGACAATTAGCAGAGGCAAGACGTACTGCTGTGAAAGAAAATCTTACGGGACTTGTTGCGTTAATCGACTGGAACGATATTCAGCTTTCAGGTTTACGTAAGGAAATCATGCCCTGCAACATTAAAGCACTATGGGAAGCTGACGGTTGGGAAGCAATTGAAGTTGACGGTCATTCATTCAGTGCACTCTATGACGCATTGAAGGCGGCAGGAACTCACGGAAAGCCAACGGTCTTAATGTGCAAAACAGTAATGGGGAAATACGGCGGCATAATGGAAGGTGTAGCTACGTATCACGGAAAGCCTCCAGCAGTTGAAGACTATAACGCAATAGTTGAAGGTCTCGGTGAATCCCCTGACACGCTCACGAAAGCACTCGAACGAAGAAAGACACCTCCAGTAAGCAAAGGCAGAACAGTAGTGTATCCTCCTGCACCTTCACTTGATACAGGTACACCGTTCAACTACGAAGGCAAAAAGATTTCAGATAATCGCGGAGCATTTGGAAAGGCACTCGCAGATGTTGGCAAATTAAATTACAAAGTTGAAGGCAAAACTCCGATTCTCGTTTTCGATTGTGACCTTCACCCTTCAGTAATGACTGGTGCATTCAGTAAAAATTGCCCGGAATGGTATGTTCAATCTGGAATTCAGGAACACAACGTTGCAACGATGTCGGGAACAGCAAGCATAGCAGGTGTAGTTTCATTATGGGCAGAGTTCGGCGTATTCGGAATCGATGAAGTCTACAATCAGCAGAGGCTCAACGATATTAATCTCGCAGGCAACAAGACAGTTTTAACTCACGTTGGGCTTGATGTCGGAGAAGACGGCAAAACACATCAGTGCATAGATTACGTTGGCCTAATGCGCAATATGTTCGGCTGGAAGTTAGTCGTTCCTGTTGATCCGAATCAGACTGACAGAGCAACGCGCTGGATGTTAAAGACACCTGGAGATATCTGCATGGCGGTAGGACGAAGCAAAGTAGACGGTCTGAAGGAATTCGCAGGAGATTACGAATTCAAATACGGTGAGGCGGTAAAACTGCGTTCAGGAAATGACGGAAGCATATTTGCACTTGGCTACATGGCACAGCTTGCAGTTCAGGCGGCAGAAGCTAACAACCTCTCAGTGAATGTTTACGCGGTATCATCTCCTTTAGTGCCAGACATGAACGCATTGAAAGAAGCAGCAGCATGTGGGCCAATCGTCACAGTAGAAGACCATAACGTTAATACAGGAATGGGAGCAATCATGTTGCTTGAGGCAGTGAGAAACGGAATTGCATTGCCGAAAGTGAAGACGCTCGGAGTGAATCATTACGGAGCATCTGGAACATCAGACGCGGTACGTGCGGATATGGGAATATCAGCAGAGGGAATCGCGAAAGAGTTTATGCAGTTAAGGGGGTAACAAAATGGAAGCGAAAGAATTAATTGCGCAGGGAAAAACAGCACTTGGAATTGAATTTGGTTCAACAAGAATTAAGGGAGTTCTCATTGATTATGACGGCCATGTATTAGCATCAGGTTTTCATGAGTGGGAGAACAAGTTCATCAATGGTGTATGGACTTATGACCTCGCAGATGTAGACGCAGGACTTCGTTCATGCTACTCATCACTGAGAAAAGAAGTTGAAGCGAAATACGGAGTAACACCTACAACATTCGGAGCAATAGGAGTAAGTGCAATGATGCATGGTTATATTGCCCTCGATAAAAATGATAAACAGCTTGCTCCCTTCCAGACATGGAGAAATACAAACACGACTCAGGCGGCAGATATTCTCACTGAACTTTTTGACTTCAACGTTCCACTTAGGTGGTCAGCGGCGCACCTGTATCAGAGAGTTCTCGACGGTGAAGAGCATGTGAAGAATGTTGCTTCAGTATTCACACTCGCGGCGTACATGCACTACAAGCTGACTGGAAAGAAAGTTATCGGTGTCGGTGATGCGGCAGGAATGTTCCCAATTGATTCAAATGCACTTGATTATGATGCGGGAATGGCAGATAAATTTGATGCTCTCATGGCCAAAGCAGGATACACTCAGAAGATACGTGAAGTATTCCCGAAGGTATTAGTTGCAGGTGATGATGCAGGATCACTAACAGCAGAAGGAGCAGCACTTCTCGACGAAACAGGAACATTGAAGGCCGGAATTCCTATGTGTCCTCCCGAAGGTGATGCAGGTACGGGAATGACAGCAACGAATTCAGTTGCACCACGAACAGGAAATCTTTCAGCAGGCACGAGCATATTCGCAATGGTTGTTCTTGAACGTCAGTTGTCGAAACTTCATCGTGAGATTGATATGGTCACTACACCTTCAGGCTTCCCCTGCGCAATGTCTCACGCGAATAACGGAACTACAGATCTTAATGCATGGGTAGAAATGTTCAAGGAATTCTGCGGATTAATGGGAGTGAAATGCGGAACAGGTGAACTCTTCAGCAAACTCTACAATCACGCACTGAAGGGAGATGCAGATTGCGGAGGACTGTTAGCATTCGGATATTACAGCGGAGAGAACATCACGTTCATCAATGAGGGCAGGCCGTTATTCGCACGCACAACTAACAGCAAATTCAATCTTGCGAACTTCATGAGAGTGAATCTCTATACGTCATTGGGAGCGGTCAAACTGGGAATGGATATTCTCCTCAAAGATGAAGGCGTGAAACTTGATATGCTCATGGGACACGGCGGATTATTCAAGACACCGTTAGTCATGCAGAAGTTCCTTGCGGCAGCAGTGAATTCACCAGTGAGCGTAATGTCAACAGCAAGTGAAGGCGGTGCATGGGGAATAGCATTGCTTGCGGCATACCTGGCTGACGGTAAGAAGACAGGAAAACTTGAGGACTATCTGAATCAGAGAGTGTTCAAGGAATTAACCGGCGATGTCGTGAAACCAGACCCCGAAGATGTGAAAGGCTTTGAGGAATTCATGAAGCATTACGTTGCTGGTCTCGAAATTGAGAAGTCAGCAATAGAAGCAATGAAATGGTAAGGTGAAATCATGACACATATACATGAACTTTATGAACTGGGTCAAAGTATATGGCTCGATTACATAAGCCGTGAGTTAATTGCGTCAGGCGGACTCGAACGCTGGATCAACGAAGGAGTAACAGGAGTAACAACGAACCCTTCAATATTTGAGAATGCGATTGCGAAGACATCAGATTATGATGAAAAGATTGCATCATTCTCAAAGGCAGGAAAGACGACAGCAGAAATTTATGAAATATTAACGCTTGAGGAAGTTGGAGCTGCGGCTGATATTCTGCGTCCTGTGTACTATCAGACGAAGGCAGTAGACGGTTATGTGAGTCTCGAAGTGAATCCGTTGATCGCGTCAGACCGTGAGACAACAATAAGCGAAGCAAAAAGATTGTTTGCATTATTGAATCGTCCGAACGTAATGATAAAAATTCCTGCAACACCCGAAGGCATTTCAGCACTTACAGAATGCATAGCGTCAAACGTAAACGTGAATTCAACTTTGATATTCTCACCTGAACAGTATGTTGAAGTTGCAAAAGCATACATTGAAGGAACGAAACGGGGAGGCAAAGCACATTCAGTAGCTTCTGTATTTGTGAGCCGTGTTGACGGTGCAGTAGATAAATTGCTGTCTGAGAAGAGTGCACCGTCATTGCAGGGACGAATCGCAGTAGACGGAATCAAATTGATGTATGAAGAATTCAAAAAGCTCTTTGAAGGTGCAGAACAGGTACAGCGTCCGTTATGGGCAAGTACAGGCACGAAGAACAAAGCGTATTCTGATGTGAAATACATTGAGGAGATAGTTGCGGCTGATACTGTCAATACAGTTCCTCCTGCAACACTTGAGGCATTCCTGAATCACGGACATTCAGAGCTTACGATAGAGAAAGGTCTTGAAGAAGCACGTGAAGATATGAAGCGTGTAAAGGAACTCGGCATTGATATTGATGCGGTGTACACAAAACTTCTTGAAGACGGATTGAAATCATTCAATGCGGCATTTGAATCGCTTATGAAATCAATAGAGACAAAATCAAAAGGAGAGACAAAATAGTTTGAGCATACGAGATTATGAATTCTGGTTTGTGGTCGGCAGTCAGTATCTTTATGGGACTGAAGTATTAGAGACAGTAGCGGAACGTGCACAGGAAATGACAGACAAGCTCAATGCGTCTGGCAATCTTCCATGCAAATTGGTATATAAGGTTACGGCCAAGACCAATAAGGAGATTACCGATGTTGTGCGTGAAGCAAATTATGATACGAAATGTGCAGGTATCATAACGTGGTGTCATACATTCAGCCCGTCAAAGATGTGGATAAACGGCCTCGAAGGATTACAGAAGGCATGGTGTCATTTAGCAACGCAGTACAATCTTGAAATTCCGAATGAAGAGATCGATATGGATTTCATGAATCTCAATCAGGCGGCACATGGAGACCGTGAACATGGATTCATTGGTGCGAGACTTCGTAAGCCCAGAAAAATTATCGCGGGTTACTGGCAGAATGAAGATGTTCAGAAACGTATCGGAAAATGGATGAGAGCAGCAGCAGGTGTTGAATTCTCAAAGACATTAAAGATAATGCGTTTCGGGGATAACATGCGTGAAGTTGCAGTAACGGAAGGCGACAAGGTAGAGGTTCAGATGAAACTCGGCTGGCAGGTTAATACTTGGCCTGTAGGTACGCTCGCTGAAGAAATAAATTTAGTGAGTGAATCAGAAGTTGACGCTCTCATGAAGGAATATGAATCACTCTATGACATTGCAACCGATAACATTGAAGCGATTCGCTATCAAGCACGTGAAGAAATTGCAATGAAGAAAATGCTTGATGCTGAAGGCTGCTGTGCATTCTCGAACACGTTTCAGAATCTTTATGGCATGAAGCAGTTACCCGGACTCGCAACACAGCACTTGCTCGCGTCAGGTTACGGATATGGTGCAGAAGGAGACTGGAAGGTTTCAGGAATGACTGCAATCATAAAATTCATGACTGAAGGCCAGAAGGGCGGAACTGCATTTATGGAGGATTACACGTACAACCTCGCCGAAGGTAAAGAATACAGCTTAGGTGCACACATGCTCGAAGTATGTCCTTCAGTTGCGGCTGAAAGACCACGAATTGAAGTTCATCATCTTGGAATCGGAGACAGGGAAGACCCTGCAAGAATCGTATTTGAAGGCCATGAAGGTAAAGCAGTAGTATTGAGCCTGATCGATATGGGAGGACGTTTACGCTTAATCTGTCAGGACATCGAATGTGTGAAACCGATTTACCCAATGCCTAATCTCCCTGTTGCACGCGTAATGTGGAAAGCACTTCCGAATCTCACAACAGGTATTGAATGCTGGGTACTCGCAGGCGGAGCACATCATACTGTTCTTTCATATGATGTTGACGCTGAACAAATGCGTGATTGGGCGCGAATAATGGACATTGAATTTGTTCACATCGGAAAAGACACAACAGTAGAAGCACTAGAACAAGATCTGTTCCTGTCAGATATAGTGTGGAAGCTGAAGTCATGTTAGAAGATTTACGAGAAGAAGTATACCGTTCAAACATGGAACTTCCCGAACGAAAGTTAGTTTTATACACGTGGGGAAATGCAAGCGGTATAGATCGTGATAAAGGTCTCGTAGTGATAAAGCCGTCAGGGGTTAAGTATGAAGAATTAACTCCTGACGCTCTTGTTATTGTTGACCTGAATAATAAAGTTGTAGAAGGAAATCTAAAGCCGTCTTCTGACACAAAGACACATGTTGAACTCTACAAGGCATTTCCGAAAATCGGAGGGATAGTTCACACGCATAGTTCATATGCAACAGCGTGGGCTCAAACTGGAAAGAGCATTCCATGTTACGGAACTACGCACGCAGATTATTTTTACGGAAGCGTTCCATGCACACGAAACTTAACGCCCGAAGAAGTGAATGAAGATTACGAAATGAACACAGGAAAAGTTATCGTAGAGACATTCATGAATCAGAAGCTAGACCCTGTTGCAGTACCAGGAGTAATATGCCGCAGTCATGGGTTGTTCACTTGGGGAAAAAATTCAAAGCAGGCAGTGTATCATGCGGTAGTGTTGGAAGAAATTGCGAAGATGGCAATGTACACGGTAACGATTGATGCAAATGCAAATGAAGCTCCGCAGTATATCTTAGATAAGCACTATCTGAGAAAGCACGGAGCTAATGCGTATTACGGTCAGCGGGAGAACCTGTAAGATATGAATGTTTTGATGAGCTGTCCGGCCTTGATGATTGCATTGGGGAAGGACAGCTCATTTACTGCATTGGGAAACTGCTGACACTCTAACGCGAAGCCGTCATAGTTGTTGTAGAACGCACCATGTTTGCCTCTGCAATGTCCGATTGAATTCCCTGAATAGAATTGTATCGCTGGCATGTCCGTACTGACATCGAGAATTATTCCGCTCTCATCTCCTTTAACAATTGCGGCGGGAGTTTTGTTGCCTGAAAGTTCAAAGCAGTGATCGTAACCTCCATTTGCGTGAATGATTTCATCTGCATTGCTCAGAATTCCAGTTCCAATTTTATGATGCACACGAAAATCAAAAGGCGTTCCTTCAACGCTTACTGTTGGTGCTAGCGCGAGGAGATTGTCATCAGCTTTGCAATATTTATCCGCATGAATCACAAGATAATGATTCAAGATGTTTCCGTGTCCGTGTCCATTAAGATTGAAGTAGTTGTGATTCGTGATGTTCGCAGGACAGTCTTTATCACATGAGTATTCGTAGTTCATGCGTAAATTGCCGTCATTGAATGTAATCGTAACCTTCAGCGTGAAATTTCCAGGAAAGCCTGCGTCTAAGTCAGGGCTATCGATTCTGAACGTAACAGAATCATCTTTCATCTCACTCTCGTAAATCCTGTGAGCGAATCCGTCAGGGCCTCCGTGCAAAGTGTTAGGGCCATTGTTGATTGGCAGGTGATATGTTACGCCGTTGAGTGTGAATTTTCCTTTTGCGATTCGATTCGCATATCGTCCTACAGTTGCACCGAAACATCTTGTATCTTTGAGATATTCATTGAGAGTATCATATCCCAATGCAACATCACGAATATTGCCGTCCTTATCGAGAATATTAAGCTCAACAATCGCACACGCATATTCGGAGATGACTGCGCTTTGTCCATGTTCATCAATGAATGTGTAATTGAACACGTTCCTTCCGTCAGGCAAAGTTCCGAAGAAACTCTTATGTACTGACATGAAAAATAAATCCTCCTTTTGCGAATTGAAATTTGTATTGTTAGAGTGTAACATAAACATCACCCCAAAATCTAAAATTTATATTTCAGGAGGTAAAAATTCCATGAAAAAAGTATTTCTTCTTATCACCGCGTTAGTTCTTCTTGCATTCGTTGGGAGTGCAAGTGCAGATGTCGTTATCGCGTTCTCGCAGATCGGTCAGGAATCAGACTGGCGTACAGCTAACACTGATGACCTTCGCAAAGCAATTGAGAATCATCCGGGCTGGAAGTTAGTGTATGATGATGCTCAACAGAAGCAGGAGAATCAGATTAAGGCACTTCGCAATTTCATCACACAGGACGTAAATTACATTCTGTTCACAGGCGTAGTATCAACAGGCTGGGATGAAGTGTTAAAAGAAGTGAATGAGGCAGGGATTCCGTTATTGCTCATCGACAGACTTCCGGACTGCGCAGACAGAATCGATTACGTTGCGGCATTCGGCGGAGATTTCGTTGAAGAAGGACGCAGACAGATTGCGTGGGCAGGCGAGTACCTGAAGAGCATAGGCAAAGGTGATAAAGATGTGAACGTTGTCATCATGGAAGGCACAACGGGAGCAACAGCACAGACAGGACGCACTGAAGGCAACCTTAAAGCCCTCAAGGAATATCCACATCTTAAACTCGTGGGTCAGCAGTCAGGAAATTTCACCAGAGCAGAAGGTCAGGCAGTAATGGAGAGCTGGCTGAAATCGATTCCGAAGATTGATGTACTCATCGCACAGAATGATGATATGGCACTCGGTGCAATCGATGCAATCAAGGCAGCAGGAAAAGTTCCAGGCAAAGATATTATTATCGTAGGTTGTGATTCAGTGAAGGCAGCATTTGATGCAATAGTTGCAGGAGATATGAACTGCACGGTTGAATGCACACCTCTTTACGCGGCGTTTGTTGTCCCGACAATTGAAGCACTTGAACGCGGAGTGAAATTTGACAAGTCAGTTATACACCCTGAAGAAGGCGTGTTCGACATGAACGGAGGAATTGATCTCGGAACAGTGAAGTCAGTCAAAGCCGCAGATGTAATTGCAACTCGTCAGTACTAGTTTACGCATACTGAAGTATATTGCAGGGCATGGAGGCATGAACTTAAACCTTCAGCCCTGTTTTTTTGTGTGAAAGGAGGCAAATAATATTGTCAGAACTATTAAGCATGAAGGGAATAACGATAGAATTTCCCGGAGTGAAGGCACTCGATAACGTTGACTTCTCATTGAATGCAGGAGAGATTCATTCATTGCTCGGCGAAAATGGAGCAGGGAAATCAACGCTCATAAAATGTCTCACGGGAGTTAATCACATGGACGAAGGGAAAATTTATCTTGAGGGTAAAGAAATTCGTCCGTCAAGTCCAATGGAAGCAATAGAAACGGGAATATCTACAGTGTTTCAGGAGGTCAATTTATGTCCGAACCTGAGCGTTGCAGAAAATATTTTCGTAGGAAGACAGCCGATGAAGCACAGACAAATTAACTGGCGAGAAATTAACCGGCGTGCAGAAGAATTGATGTCGCGTTTTCATCTTGATATTGATGTTACGAGACCGTTATCGTATTACTCAACTGCAATTCAGCAAATGACATCTATAGCTCGTGCAGTAGATATTCAGGCGAAGGTGTTAATACTGGACGAACCGACAAGTTCTCTTGATGAAAATGAAGTGCAGTTACTCTTCAATGTAATGCGGGAACTCAAAGACAACGGAATGGGAATAATATTCATCACACACTTCTTAGACCAGATATATGCAGTCTCAGACAGAATGACGATATTACGCAACGGTCATCTTGTCGGCACATACGGCATAAAAGAACTCAGCAAAGTAGAACTTGTTACTAAAATGGTTGGCAAAGATATGGACGTGATATTCAATCTCAAACGTGCGGACGTAAAACCAGATTCACGAATCACATTGCAGGCTAATCATATCGGTGACTCATCACACATCAAGGATATCTCACTTACGCTCAAAGAAGGAGAATTGCTCGGCTTTGCTGGTCTGCTTGGAAGCGGAAGAACAGAGACAGCAGAAATGTTGTTCGGAGCAAGTCGAATCGTTCAGGGAGAAATCATTCTTGACGGAACAAAATTGAATCTCACAAAACCATTTGACGCAATCAAAGCTAAAATTGCGTTCTGTCCTGAAGACCGTAAACGCGACGGCATAATAGGAGACCTGAGCATACGTGAAAATATCATGCTTGCTGTGCAATCTCGAAAGGGATTCATGAAGCCAATGACCAGACAGGAACAGACAGATCTCGCGAATAAATACATTACCCTTCTCGGAATAGCTACACCTGACTGCGAGAAGAAAGCAGGAGAATTATCCGGCGGAAATCAGCAGAAAGTGATTCTTGCGAGATGGATGGCGGCAGAACCAGAGGTATTGATTCTCGATGAGCCTACACGAGGAATTGATATAGGAGCTAAAGCTGAAATTCAGAGATTAATGCTTGAGATGTGCGGTTCAGGTGTGTCTGTCATATTCATCAGCTCGGAACTCGATGAAATAATACGCTGTTCAAATCGAATCGTAATCATGAGAGATCGTGAGAAGGTTGCGGAGATTGACGGTTCATCATGCACACAGCAGGACATTTTGAAGATAATAGCAGAGGGGGCAGCATAAATGAAAGTATCAAGATTAATGCAGTCAAAAGTTACATGGGCAATCATCGCTGAGGCATTAATACTTCTCGTGTGCTTTATCATTCGTCCTGAATTCTTCAGCATAAGCTATCAGCCTTCAACGGGTATGCTTTACGGAAGCCTGATTGATATTGTGAATCGCAGTGCAGAAATCACAATCATATCTATGGGAATGACTCTCGTAATTGCACTCGGAGGAACAGATTTATCCGTTGGTGCATTAGTTGCAGTTGCAGGTGCAATCTCTTTGAAGTTTCTTCGCTGGGACGTTCTCACATACAATACACCTGGTGATTACACAGTGTATCCTTATGTGCTAGTGATATTTGTTCCGCTGATTGTATGTGCGTTAATGGGATTGTTCAACGGCTTCCTTGTCGCAAAAGGAGGAATGCAGCCGATAATCGCGACATTGATTTTAATGGTATGCGGTCGCGGAGTTGCACAGATACTCACGGACGGAAAGCAATTCACAACGGGTTATTCTCCGTTCAGGGTTATAGGTCAGGGAAGTTTCATGTATCTTCCTATGCCCATAATCATAACGATAATTGTTGTCGTTGCTGTTGCATTGTTCACGAGAAAAACGGCGTTCGGAGCATTCGTTGAGTCTGTAGGAGTGAATCCAAGTGCAAGCAGGTTATCGGGCATTAAAGCAGATACAGTAATCTTGATTGTGTTCATGATAACTGGATTGCTTTCGGGCATTGCAGGACTGATATACTCAAGTCGAATCATGTCGAACGATTCAAACAATGCGGGATTAAATTTTGAAATGGACGCGATACTTGCGGTAGTAATCGGAGGGACGAACATGGCGGGCGGAAAGTTCAGCCTTGCAGGAACAGTTGTAGGTTCACTTATCATACGCACAATCGTAACCTTCGTATATTATTTCGGAATCGTATCTGAAGCAACAATGGCATTCAAGGCACTCATTATCGCAGTCGTGATTGTATTGCAGTCAGAACCAGTACGTGAATACTTCGCGAAACGTGCAAGAAAGAAAGAAGGTGTAAGTCATGCATAACAGGCAGAGCTTATTGAATCGAATCACGAATCCCAAATACATAATGGTCTATGCAACTATAGGAATATTTCTGATAGTTTATGCATTCGGAGCATTCATGTACAGCGATAAGGGGTTCTTAACAATCAGAACATTCGCGAACCTCTTCATCGACAACGCATATTACGGAATATCTGCGGTAGGCATGACAATGGTACTCATCACAGGCGGAATAGATTTGTCTGTTGGAGCAGTAGCCTCACTTACAGGAATGTTCATAGCATATGGCACAACAGTACTTGGCCTTCACCCTATGACATGTATATTAGCTTCTCTTGTTATGGGAGTAGGTCTTGGCCTCCTAATGGGCTGGGTGATTCATTATCTCAATGTTCCTCCATTCATCACAACCTTAACGGGAATGTTCTTTGCACGTGGCGTATGTTCACTGATTAGCCGTGAGTCTATAGACATACATCACCCGTTCATAGATGCATTAGCGGGCTGGAAGATATATCTTATGAAATATGCAAATGGTCAATGGGTAAGAATTCGGCCTATAGCATTCATAAACTTCAACGTGATTTTGTTCGTCATCATGATAATCATAGGAACATTTATTCTTCAGCGTACACGTTTCGGACGTAACATATATGCAATCGGAGGCAATGAACAATCAGCTTCACTAATGGGACTTCCGGCAGGACGCACAAAAATTCTTGTCTACGGTTTCAATGGCTTATGCTCAGTTCTCGCAGGCGTGTCTTATGCACTGTATGTGAAAAGCGGCTGGAACTTATCATTGCAAGGCGGAGAACTTGAAGTGATTACGTGTGCAGTCATAGGCGGAACGTTGCTTACAGGAGGCGTAGGCTCAATGATAGGTACGTTATTCGGAGTGCTATTGAAGTCAGTTATACCTGCATTGATTACATTCAATGGAAATCTGTTATCGTGGTGGGGAAAAATAGCAACGGGATTGTTATTGCTCCTGTTCATATGCATACAGAGGTTCGTAGTTACATCTGCGGGTAAACGAAAATGATTCAGAACTGAGAATCAAAACAAAAAAAACCCCTCCCAATTTCAGAGAGGGGTTAATTTTTTTTAAAGCTACTTAATCACAACTGGTTTCTGCGGCTGACCTGTGAATCTGATTGAAGGATCATACATACCGAATGCACTTACCTGCGGAACATTGAATGTCCCTCTTGTAACTGCTCTCATCTTAAATCCGTATGACCTTTCACCTTTGATTCTTCCGAAAAACAAATTCAGTCTGTCATCGCGAATATCATTGACGATTCCGTAACTGCCTGATGAATTTTCTGCACCGTCTTCAATGCGCGGGTTCTCAAGTTCAAAACCTGCGGGAAGAAGATAACTCACTGCGAGATTATTGACGGTCATTGACGGCTTTATGGTCAGTACAACCTGAATCACTGTGCCGTGTGAAATCTCATGAGTTAAATCTACAGCGTTTCCTTTTTCATCGAAGTATGAGCACTCAATGTTAATGTTTCTTCGTTCTGCTTTAGGCTGTGATTTCGTGTACCCCGACATGCTCCATGAATAGCAACCCTGACCGCTTCCATTTGCTTCAATCTGAATACCTGAAACTTTCGGAAGTTCATTCATTTTTATGGATACGGGCTTCTTGTTTGATTCATAACTCAGTATTGCATTGTCGCTTGTCTCAGTGTTAAGTCTCGCTGTAATTTCGCTCTTTGCTCCTGCTGATTCAACATTGTATCTTGCGAGTGCAGTCAATACCGCAGCGTTATCCTGAGTGCTGAACCATGAACCTTTATTGCCGAGATTCACGAGACGCATTGCGAGTTCAGTAACTTCTGATGCCTGAGGCTCAACGTCTAACCACATTGATAGAAGTGCGGCAGTATTTCTCGTATCACTCTCAAGAGTTGTGCCTGAATAGCCAGGATTGCCTCCGAGATTCACGTTTCGTAAAGAGTCTGCTCTTCCGTCAATGAGTGCCTGTGCTCCTGCAAGATATATATTGCCTGAAGGTCTGAGACTGTTTTGATTCTCACGGAGATATTCAATCCAACCGAGCGGTTTTTCTCCGTTGAGTGCAAGAACGTAAACTGCATATGCCTTTGTCGTAAGGTCATCGCGTTCATCGTCTATGTTATTGTATGCTGGCATTGAGGCAAGGAACTGACGCATCCAATTATTTACGCCTGTCAGCATTTCTTCAGGGAAATTTATTCCTGCATTCTTTGCACTCAGTAAGAAGTGAGCCGCATATACACTGCCCCAGTTATATGATGTTCCTGTACCTGGCCACGCTGAGAATGAACCGTCATATAGCTGCATTGATTGAATTCGTGCGATTGCTCCGTCTGTTCGTTCCTGAAGTCCTGTGTCACTGGTTACTAATGGGTCGAGTTCAGCAACAGCGTCGGGAAGAATAAGGAAGGGCCATGCACCTGAAATTGTCTGTTCGAGGCAATTATACGGATATGAATTCAGGAAGTTCACTGCCTTGTTGAGATTCACTGCTGGTGTGTCAGCGAGCGTGAGTGAACCGAGAACTTCACCGTTAAAGTCATCAAACGGAAGCTCAAGTTTCGTTATGCCTTCCGTGAATGTCCCTGTACCTCCGACTGTTGTCATTGGCCATGCATATCTAACCGGCATTTCTATTTCCTGAGTGAATGAACGTTCTTTATTGCCTTCGTTCCATGTCGTTACAACTCTTAGTATTGCCTTGTCTGCTCCTCCTAGTGCTCTTGCCTGAACATTGAATGATTCCTTTGAGCCTGACGGAATTCTTAATGCCGCATATGATTCGTTGAGCATTAATCCTTCTGGTATGAGATTCACTTTCACTTCACGAGTTTCATTTGACGTATTGAATACGGAAGTCGGTATCATGAATGAGTCGCCAGGTGCAGCAAATCTTGGAAGCCCTGTCTCAGTTACAATGTCTCTTGCAATTTCGATTGTCTGTTCTGCATTTCCGAAACTCCTTCCTGAAGCCGCAATCACAAACAGCCTTCCTCTTCCGCTGAACTCTGGAATATCAAGCTCAGTGTGAATTACGCCTTTGTCATCGGGATACATAACTCCGTCGAACAATGAGAGTATCTTGAATCTCTGAGTTTCTATGTTCCCTGCAAGTGCATCCATAGCTTCATCACCGCCGGGATGTAACTGTTCCGTCGCTTTGTCTTCAACAGGGATTAACTGGTCGTAAATATCGAATCCCTGAGAGTTTAATTTCTTCAATCCCCAGAAATAATTCAGGAGGTCAGGTGTCTTATATTTCGTTAGGCCAAGTACACCGTCATCAACAAATGCTACAGCAACATCTGCATTCTTTGAGATTGCCTGTGAGCTTCCTTTGAGTGTGATTGTTACGGGAAGTTTTGAGGCAGGCTCAATCTTCTTCGGTGCGTCAATCGCAATGTCGATATTGTAATCTGATATATCCGTTTTGATTCTCGTTATCCCTATTGCTCGATGTGAAGCCCATGCTTTTGCGTCACTGTTATCGACCGGACGAATGAGCCAGGCGGTTATCCATGTATTTGGTCTGAACTCCTGCGTAACCGGAATCTCAAACGTGATTTCTGATTCCTTTATCTGCTGAATCTTTCTGAGCATTAGCTTTGAATTCTCAACTGTAATAAGCATTAAGCCTTCAAACGGAGCTTTCACTTTTATTCTTGCTGTCTCACCGAGCTTGTAGAATTCTTTTTCCGTTGACATCTCTACACGGTCAATAAGCTGTGAACCTGAACCTCTGCCTTCTGATGATGAGGCGTAGAATCTGTACACTGCACGTGCGTTGTCTTCAGCGTCAGAAATTTTCACCATATATGTGCCGTAATCTTCTGGTCTGAATGATATTTCACCCGTTCCATTTCTGAGCGTCAATGTCTTCTCATCAACCTGCACAAGTTCTTCACTGCTCTGCCAGCGTTTACGGCCGTCAATCTCTACCATGTTGTAATTCCATTTTACTTTGTAGAGTTCTGCGTTAAGTTCTCCGGGATCTGCTGGTTCTTCTTCGGGTGTAACTGCCGCAACTTTGAACGGAATGTTAGTGCGTACTGTTGCCTTGTCTGTTGTCGGAGCAATTCCGAGAAGATACGGTGCTGAATAATACGGTCTCGTTATTGTGCTCGTTACCCACCTTCCGCTGTCGTCCGATTGTTACATCAATTTTTGTTGGAGCCTGCCAGTCATCTTCGAGATTCAGATTTGCATGGCCTGCACCGAAGTTATCAAGATTACCTTCTGCTATATCACCTTCAAGATTTGTGAATCTTCTCGAAGGGTCTCCGAACGTGTAACCTTTCCACCTGTCCTGTTCAGGTTTGAATGTTCCTTCACGTGCAATCCATGATGTTTTGTACTGCAATCCTGAGCCGTCAACACCAAACAGCCACCTCGCATAAATATCCGCAGTGAAAGTGTCATTATGCACGAGGAATTTTTTATATGAATTCAGTTTTACTTCTATGCGCGGAGGTGCGAAGTCCTCAACATGGAATCTGTATGACGCAATCGATTTATCTTCATGGCCTGGTATCGCAATCTCTGCTGTCCATGTTCCTGTTATTGCGTTCGACGGAATCTTTAGCTCTGATACTGTGCTTCCTCTTGCATTCAGCATAACGGTATCCTGTTTCACTTTTCGGTTCAATGAATCGCGTACCACGAACATCACAGGGAATGCTTCAGGCGTAGTCATATCTGCATTGCGTACTATTGCTTTGAACTGTGCAGTCTCTCCTGTCCTGTATATATCACGCGGTGAGAATATCATTGCATCATATCCTGAACGTAACCATTCACGGCCTGACGTATCAAAAATTTCACGGTTCAATAGATTTCGTGTGAGCTGTAGATATGTGATGTCGGCAGAAGCACCTGTTCCGCTTGTTACGATTGCAATTTCCGGCTGATTATTTGAATCCCATACTGCTCCATTCGGAAGCTCATAGTAAAACACTCCGCCGCTGTTAGTTTTGCCATGAACTAATAGCTGTTTCTTGTCCGAATAAATTTTTACTTCTGCGTCCTGAATCCCTCTTGCTGTTGTGAGAGTATTAGCCCAGATTAATATTGCATCATCCCATAGTCTTGCAGTTGCTCCTATATCTGAAAGATTTATCATCTGTTCTGCTTCATACCATTCTTCTCTGGCGGCATCTTTTGCAGTCAGAAGGAATAATCCTCTTTCACCTTTCGCAATATCTTCAACGGGAATGCTTCTTCTAACTTTTTCATTCAATGGAAGGTCTAACTTAATCTCGTTCGTGTAAACTCTCCTTGCTATATCCCTCTGGAAGTTATCATACTCATCATGAAGCACATACGGAATGTTATTCTCATACATTCTCCATAAATCAAGCTGAAGAGTCTTCACGTTACGAAGCTCAATAGGAATCAGTCCCTTCTCCATTGCTGTGAGATATACACCTGATGAAGGAAGTTGAACTCGTGATTCAAGGTCTGGCATAATGACTGCCTGCTTGTAATCTTCTTTGAGAACTAAACCATTCTTTGACGGAAAACCTTTTCTGAATGTAATCACGAATCTGTTTCTGGGTTTGAATTCACTTGAACGCATTGTGAATACTTCTTCGTCCCAAGTCGATTCAACTCGCAAATCACTCACTGAAGGTTCAATCTGAATAAAATTCTTTGCTGTCTGTGTGTCAATCCCAAAGTTGAATGATGCTCTTATTTCATTTTCACCTGGATAAAGGCCATGAATCATAAGCTCAGGATTTAACACTACGGTCTGTGTGAAATCTTTGCCTGATGTAATATCGCCTTCACCTGTCTTCATTCCTGCCGCAATTCTGACTGTGAAGCTCTGTCTTGATGATGACTTCTGAACAGGTACAGCTGCTCTTATTGTTCTTGACGGAAGTTCACCGATTATTGAATAGGGCATTTCTTTTCCTTCTGAGTTTATGATTCTCATGAAGCCCTTCAATTGTGCAGGGTTCACTTTCATGTTGAACGTCAGGCTGAAGTATGCACGTCCGTCTTTGCCCATTGATGCTTTTATGTCTGTCGGTGATATTCCTTCAGTCTGAAATCTGAATACGCCTGGCCCGATTTTGTTTCCGCGTCTGTCTTTGAGATTATCTTTGAGAGTTGCTGTATATGTAGTAGCATTTCTCAAAGGAGATAACAATCTCGCGGTGAATGTCCGGTCATTCTGCCACCGTCCTTCAATTTGCAGGGGCGGATTGATTTCAAACGGGAACAATGAATTTTCGGGAGTGATTGCTTTTCCGAGCTGAGAACGATTCACTACAGGGTTATTGAACACTGCCCTGAATGAAACGTTTTCGGGTACTGTTCCCGTTGGTGAAAAACTTCTGACACCTGGAGGCATATTCGTGCGTGAAGCAGCATTTGCACATGATACTGCCATGATAAGAATCAGAAGCACAATGAAAAATTTCTGAGGCTTAAACAATTTTAATGCAGTCCTTTCATTTTGAGATAAGTGAAACTATTATAGCGTGTAATAATTATTCAGGCCATTTTGCTATAATCTTAAAGTGTTATCAAAAGGGAGGCAGAAGTTCGGACATGGAAGAGAAAAAAACTGTGGCAGCAGCGAGCCGTAAATGGGAAATAGTGGTGTTTACGCTCGGAGATGAAGCCTTTGCAATAAATGTGAATAAGACACGTGAAATTTTGCGTTGGACAGGATGCAGACCTATACCCACAAAGATACCTGCTTTCGTAGGCATAACTACACTTAGAGGAGCGACACTTCCATTAATAGATTTGAGAATATTCTTAGGGATTCAATCACCTGTACCGACGAATCAGACTAAGGTAATGGTAGCAGAATTCAATGACATAAAACTTGGCTTCCTTGTTGACGGAGTAGAACGGATACGACAAATAAACGCGGAGGATTTAGACAGTTCAAAGATGAGGGGAGTATCATTGAAGTGGGTACTCTATATCATCAAGAGGGATAACAGAAATATTTTGCTTCTCGACTATGAGGCAATCATACAGGAGACAGCACCGGCAGTAGCGGAACACATGTTCGATCAGGGGAAACTTGGTGCGTATCATCGTCAGGTAGGACACGTTGAAGATTTTCATATTCTTGTTGCTGATGATTCGCCGCTGTTGAGACAACAGACATGTGATGTGTTAAAGCAGTCCGGATTCACGAGCATATATCCTGTGAAAGACGGAGTTGAAGCGAGAAAATTATTACTGGATCAGGGAGAGAACTTTGATCTTCTTGTGTCTGATATTGAGATGCCCCTTCTTGATGGCCTGAGCCTCGTTGAAACTCTCAGACAGGATGAACGTACAGAGAACATGCCGGTAATATTATTCTCATCGATAATGGTGAAGGAACTCTTAGACCGTGCAGAGTCTCTCAAAATAATTCATGTGCTGAAACCTGATGTGTATAAACTCGTTGAATGTGTCGTGAAAATTTATCGGGACTGCAAGAAGGCAAGAAATCCGTTCTGATGAATGAATAACCCCCTGCCATATCGACGGGGGGAAGAAGTATCCTTATGGTTTAAGGTTGATTGTCATTGTGCTTTTTGTGTCTCTGCTCACTGTCAACATACTGCCGTCCTGATTCAGAGTTACATTATCAGCCTTGCATATGTCATCATTATTATATTCTGATATGCTGACACCCATATTCATGAAACGCTGTGCATGGAACATCATTGTATCTCTGTTACGAATATTAACGAGCGTCTCTGTCTGATTGGCGATGAAACTCAATATACCTGCCATAATCTCAACGAATATAAACGAAGCCACGAGGAATTCAACAAGTGTTTCTGCTTTACGTTTTCTCATCATTCATTCACTCTCCTCTTTAGAGCTATACATCTCGGAAAATTATTTGAATCATGAAATTCACGCACGAACATGAAATTATCACTAACAGATTCTAACGCATGAACCTGATTCATATTGCCAGTCTCGAAAATCAGATAGCCGTCATCATCAAGCACACTCATTGAACGATTCATGATGAGCCTGTAAAAATTCATTCCGTCATTGCCTCCGTCTAACGCAACATGAGGCTCATAATCCCGCACTGTCTTCATGAGTCTGTCAATTTCATCTGAAGATATGTACGGAGGGTTGCTCAAAATGAATCTGCACTTGCGATTCACATCTTCGAGTCGTGAAATGATTTTTGCTCTGTGAATTACATTATAGCGTTCGAGATTTATTCGAGCGAATGTGATTGCGTCTTCACTCTGTTCAATCATGTATGCAAATGAATGCGGGAACTCAAGCATTATGGTTATTGCAATACAGCCTGAACCTGTTCCCCAATCGGCAAAGCAAAAACTCTCATCGGGCTTCGCAAAAAATTTCATGGCCTCAATGAGAGTTTCTGTGTCATGTCTCGGAATCAATACGCCTCTTCCAACATGAAAATCTCTTCCGTAGAAGTCTGTTTCACCAAGAATGTACTGCAATGGTTCACCCTTAATGCGTCTCGAAATTACATCTTCAATCTTTGTGCATTCATCATCAGAAAGTGTATTCTTCGTGAGTACGGCTGAATGAGATATGCCCAGAGCATGAGAGATTAGCCATAATGATTCCTGTCCTGCGTTCTGAATGTCTTCATGTTCGAGGCGTTTAACGTAATCACTAACCTTCAAGGTCTTGCAACTTTTGTGTCTGTTCAGCGAGGAGCATAGCGTCAATCATCTCGTATAAATCTCCGTCTAAATATGATTCGAGCTTATAGAGTGTGAGATTGATTCTGTGATCCGTAATTCTGTTTTGCGGAAAATTGTATGTGCGTACACGTTCACTTCTGTCACCTGATCCAATCATACCGCGTCTTTCACTTGCCTGTTCTGAATTCTGTTTCTGCTGTTCGAGGTCAAATAGTTTAGTCTTCAGATACGACATTGCACGTGCACGGTTCTTTATTTGCGAGCGTTCATCCTGACACGTTACTACTATTCCCGTAGGCAAATGCGTAATGCGAACTGCGCTGTCTGTCATGTTGACGTGCTGACCACCTGCACCGCTTGAACGATATGTATCAATCTTCAAATCTTCGGGACGTATCTCAACTTCAACATCATCTGCTTCAGGAAGAACTGCAACTGTTGCCGCACTTGTGTGAATTCGTCCGCTTGCCTCAGTAACAGGAACGCGTTGAACTCTGTGAACCCCTGATTCATATTTCATCTTGCTGTATGCTCCTCGTGAATCAATCCTGAAGACTATTTCCTTATAGCCTCCAATGCCCGCAGTGTTCGTTGAACTGTCAATCACTTCAATCTTCCACCGCTGACGTTCACAGAATCTCACGTACATTCTGAAGAGGTCTGCCGCAAAGAGTGTAGCTTCATCTCCTCCTGTACCCGCTCGAATTTCAACTACAACGCTTTTCTCATCATTAGGGTCTTGAGGAAGAAGAAGCAATGTTAAATCGTGAGTGAAACTTTCAATTTTAGGTTCAAGAGATGCAAGTTCCTCACGCGCTAATGATTCAAGTTCCGAATCTCCAGATTTGATTAACTCTTTGGCTTCGGCGATAGATTTCAATGCGTCTTTGTATTCTTGATACTTGCTTACTACGGGTTCAAGCTGTGCACGTTTCTTGCCGAGTATCTGAAGCTCTTTAGGATTTGATATTACATCAGGGTCTTCCAGTTTCTTTGATGTCTCGTTATATTCCTGCTCTATTGCCTGTAACTTTGGTTCTATATTCATGTCATTCAAGTCCTCCGTTAAGTGCTGTGTTCAATGATTCTAATGCTACTTCAGATTGCTTTATGTCGGGTTCTCTTGTCGTTAAGTATTGAAGTGTCAGAAAAGGAGCGATAATACACAGTCCGAATTTCCCTGAGTTAGACGCGAGGCGTATTATTTCGTATGATATTCCAATCACAACTGGTATCAAAATGATTCTCGCGAGTACCTGAAGAATGAAACTCTCTCCTGCAATAAATGTTTTGACTGGCGAGAAGATTACTATGCTCACAATAACCGCAATCAGTAAAAACGAAGTTCCACATCTTGGATGAATCCTTGAACACGTCATTATGTTTTCAGGTGTCATATCAAGGCCATGTTCAAACGCATTTATCGTTTTATGTTCAGCTCCGTGATACCTGAATACCTGCTTAATGTCCGGCCATAGTCCTATGATTGCAACGTACCCTATGAAGATTACAGCGCGTGTTATTCCCTCGATGATATTCACGTAAAGGGGAACATCAGAAAGTCTTCCTGCAATCCATAAAGGCAATGCGATGAATAATCCTCCAACAGCGACAACTGCAATTACGATTGACAGCAATATATCCTTAAACGTCAATTCTTCCTGCGTCTCTTCAAGTGCAACCTCTGCTGAACGTGATAATGCCTTGAACCCTGTTGCCAACATTTCGCACATCACAACTACTCCTCTGATGAAAGGGAGCTTATAGGGCATTCTTGTTGTGCGTGATGAGTTCGGCCAATGCTCATGAAATATATCACCTGAAGGTCTGCGAACTGCTAATCCCCATAAATTTTTTCCCTTCATCAGTACTCCTTCAATGACTGCCTGACCTCCGACTGGAATTTTTCTCGAATCATCTTCAGCATGAAGTCCGAAGAGGTTCATCGCAATCATCATCAGCATATTCAATCTCTTAATCAAGTATCAATTCCTCCATATCTCTATAAGGTTTTCCGCATGTACGTGCTTCTTCACATTTTCCAAATATACATGACGGCCCGGCCTTTTCAAATAACACTGGTGCTTTTTCTCTGCATAAGATTAACATTTTACGTGCGAGTTCGTGAATTTCCCATTGTGCGCGTCTGCATAATCTCAAATTGAAGAAGTGATGAAGTTCTCTTGCGTTCATGGTCATAACAAGACGTGTTGAATGTCCGTGAGGCAAAATGAATCTCGCATCTTCTTTCTTAATTCCCATTTCAATTAACTGCCTGTATGCTTCCTGCGATGTCTTCACTGCTTCATGAAACACTCTCAATGCTTCGGGATTCGATTCGATTGACGGAGGAACGATTACGGCTTCAGGGTCATAATTCATCTTCACGTAACGCTGACTCTGCTGACTGAAACTCGCTAAACGATGACGCACTAACTGATGTGATGCAACTCTGCTCAGTCCATCAATCCCGAAAGTGAAACTCACATGTTCAAACGTTGATGTATGTCCGCTCATGAAGAGTTCAGCAATGAGTTTACGAGATAAATTTTGTTCTTCGCCTTGAAGAAGTTCAGACGCAGTTACATCACGGTAGCATATACGTGCAGCGGCGGCAACGAGAGCATCAGGTTCAGGTGTATGTGATAATAATATTACGTTCATGTTCATAATAAAAAAGGGAGCATATTTCAGCCCCCATAAATGAGCAATGTGAATTATACTTCTGTCTTCTGGCCGTAATTGATTCCTTTGTACTTCTGCTGGAACTTTTCAAGACGGCCTGCCTCAGTGAGAACTCTGCCCTTCTTGCCGCTGTAGAACGGGTGACATGCCGAGCAGACACCTACGCGGATTTCTTTCATTGTTGAACGTGTCATGAATGTATTTCCGCAGGCACATGTAACTTTGCATTCCTGATATTCAGGGTGAATATTTTTTTTCATTGTGATGATTTCCTCCTAGTGTCTTAAACCAAGTCTCTCAATCAGTGAACGGTATCTGTTGAAGTCTTTGTTCATGAGGTAACGCAGAAGTCTTCGTCTTGAACCTACCATTTTGAGCAGTCCTCTTCGTGAATGGAAATCTTTCTTGTGAGTCTTCAAATGTTCTGTGAGTTCACGAATTCTTTCTGTGAGAATTGCTACCTGTACTTCAGGTGAACCTGTGTCGTTTTCGTGAGTCTTGAACTCTGCGATTACTGCCTGTTTCTTTTCCTTCTGGATCATGAATAAATAAACCTCCTGTGATATAACTTCAGAGCCAGGAACAACGCCAATCCAGAGAGCGATATTCGTAGCTTTGAGTGTAAGCGCAAGATATATTAACACCCTGCGAAATTTTTTGCACTAAATTTTGATTCACTCAGATAAACTTGTTATAGCTGCTGCTTCTTCTGGTGATATGCCTCTTTCAATTAAACGCTGCATTATTTCACGAATTGCTTCAGCTTTACCTTCTGCTCTGCCTTTTTCCTCTACAACATCAAAATAGCTCTTTACCATTTGCCTCTCTCCTTTTTTGTTCGGTGCAGTGTTTAGCACTTCTTCAAATCTTCTGTCGCCTGTCATAACACGCATCAGCTTCAGAATTTCATCGATATGCTTTATCTCTGCCTCACTGGGTACATAATCATCACCTTTGCGGGCATGACGCAAAAAATCAACAACGATTCTAAAATCGCCCTTGAACATATCAGCCTGTTCATCAGTGAGCCACGCAAGCTCCAGAACATTAACATGAATATCATTAACGAATGGACGAAATTCTTCAGGAACATTAAGACGCTCAAATAAACTCTTTGGTACATTCCATCGTTTTTCTGTCCCGTAATATAACACAATCGTCATCACAAAATAAGGTTCTTTTACCTTACGTGATAACTGCCCTCTGTAATCGGCTCCTTCATAACCAAATATACGAAGTGCCATATCAGAATCAACATCGCTCTGATTCTCCAAACCTATAAGACTTATCACAGCACCTTCTGACTTCCATAGCTTCATCACATCGCGTTCCTGTTCACGCAATTTATCTTCAGCTTTATACATCGACCATGTGCGTGCGTCTTCAAGTTCATCGGGAGCTATCCTTCGGTTAATACCCGAAATAGCAAAGAATGCATTCACCACATCAGCAAACACATCATTGAATCCTAAAAGCGTTTTCTCTGTCATGTCTTTATCTGCCAAATTGAAAACTCCTATGCAAAAATAATTTTTTCATTCTCACTGTTGCTATAATATACGCAATCTAAAATTTCACAAAGGAGACTCATTCACTAACAATGAAAATTGCAATTGGATGCGATCATGCTGGCTTTAAATTGAAGGATGCAGTTGTGAATTTCCTTCAGAGCCGGCAAATTGATTTTGTTGATATGGGAGCCTACGAGTACAACAAAGAAGATGATTATACCGACGCAGCTTTCAGAGTTGCAGGAGCAATTATAAGTGAGGAAGCTAACGCCGGTATTTTATTATGCGGTACAGGATTCGGAATCTCGATCGCGGCAAACAAAATGCCAGGCATACGTGCAGTATCATGCTGGAATGTTGAGAGTGCGACAATGGCAAAGGCTCACAATGGCATAAATGTTATTGCTATGGGCGGAAACATCGTAAAACCCGAAAATGTTCCTGAAATATTAACTGCATGGATTGATACAGACTTTCAGGGAGGAAGACATACCCGAAGGCTGAACAAAATTGCAATGGCAGAAAAATCAACATTAACTGTCATGCATCAGGGAGGAGGAAGAGTTGTAATCTTCAATCATCCGTTAGTACAGCACAAGGTCAGCATAATTCGTGACGTGAATACGAGCGTTAAACAGTTCCGTGAATTGCTTCAGGAGATAGCCGGCTTAATGGTCTACGAAATCACACGCAATCTTCCTCTTCATGAAGTTGAAGTTCAGACACCAATCGCGAAGACAATAGGACATACAATAGAAGGAAGAAAGCTCGCAATAGTTCCTGTTCTGCGTGCGGGCTTGGGAATGGTTGACGGAATCTTACAGCTTGTGCCCAATGCTAAGGTCGGTCATATCGGATTGTACAGAGACCCCACTACACTTGAACCCGTTGAATATTACTGCAAGCTACCGTTTGACATTGAAGAACGGGACATCTTTGTGTTAGACCCAATGCTGGCAACAGGAGGTTCATCATCAGCAGCAATTTCACTCATCAAGAAGAGAGGCGGCAAAAAAATTTCGCTTGTATGTCTCATCGGTGCTCCTGAAGGAATCGAACGAATTCACAAAGATCATCCTGAAGTTGAGATATTTATTGCGGCATTAGATTCACATCTCAATGATCACGGATACATAGTGCCTGGTCTTGGTGATGCAGGAGACAGATTGTTTGGAACAAAATAGTTTTCAGAAATGCTTGATGTAAAATTTCTCATCTTTCTGATAATCGGCTTCTTCTGGGGAGGCTTAACTGCTCCTGTTTCGATTCGCCTTGCTGATATTTACGGCATTCTTGATATTCCTGACGCAAGAAAAATTCATAAGGGTAATATGCCTCGCGGAGGAGGTTTAGGTTTATGGTTCGGGTATCTCCTAATGAGTGTGATAATGTCTCAGGAAATTCCCGAACTTAAATTAATATCTACAGGTGCAACTATAATTTTTCTCTGCGGTTATCTCGATGATATGTGCTCACTCTCTCCGTATCTCAGGCTCGGACTTCATATGATAGCTGCGTCTATTGTCGTGATTCCTCTGAACCTTTCACCAGTCGTAAGCGTAATTGCAATCGTATGGCTTGCAGGAGTAACGAGCGCATACAATCTCGTAGACGGCATGAACGGGTTATGCATATCGATATTCATTGCGTCATCAATAGCGTTGTTTGTGATTGGGCGTTCATATTCAGGCGTATTCATGGGAGCAATGGCATTAGGGATATTATGCTGGAATTTTCCTGCGGCACAAACTTTCTTAGGTGACGGCGGAAGCACACTGCTTGGATATTTATTCGCGTCACATTTCATAACGATAGCCCTTCCTGCTCTGCGTACTGTGAGATTCACTGACTTGCTCCTTCTGTTCGTTCTGTTCGGAGGATTTCCTGTTATTGATACTCTGACTGCTTTCACACGAAGAATGCTGACGGGAAAATCTCCGTTTTATCCTGACAAGAAACACCTGCACCATGTATTGATGTCTCTTACAGGTTCAACGATCATAACGGTAATAATTCTATTAATGCTTCAGATTATGACGCTTGCACTTGGAATGAGAGTGTATTTCAGACTGACATGAAGAAGATAACCTGTGTTGTCGGAACGAGACCAGAAGCAATAAAAATGTCTCCTGTGATTCTCGAATTGCGGAAGAGTAAAAATTTTCATGTTACGGTGCTTTCAACTGGACAGCATACAGATATGTTGATTCAGGCGTTGAATGATTTCGGAATTGTCCCCGATGTTAATCTAAATATCATGAAGAAAACTCAGACACTCGATTACATAACTTCGAGTGTGTTGCAGGGTGTCGGTGAGTTCCTTGATACTCATGAACAGGATATGATACTCGTACACGGTGATACATCAACGACATTTGCGGCGGCACTTGCAGGTTTCTACAGACACGTAACGATTGGCCATGTCGAGGCAGGATTACGCAGTCACGATTTAAATCTTCCATTTCCAGAAGAAGCTAACAGGCTCCTCACTGACAGAATAACTAAACTCTTCTTTGCTCCGACTAAAGGCGACGCTGACAATTTGATTCGTGAGGGCATTGATTCAAATCACATTCACATAACCGGCAACACAGTAATTGATTCTCTGTATGCAATTCTCGAAAGTCAGAAGGGAATGCGTGAACCTGAATACATATACAAATTTCATGGCCGTCCTTTAATATTGATGACTGCACACAGACGTGAATCATGGGGAGAAGCTCTCAGAGAAATATGTTCAGCAGTTATTGATGTGATTCATGAACGCAATGATGTAGTCTTCCTGATTCCTCTGCATAAAAATCCTGTTGTACGTGATGTGATTCATGAGTGCCTTGATGATTATTCTGATAACGTGATATTCACTGAGCCTCTGAATTATCCTGAGTTCGTTTATGCAATGAACAGAAGCATATTCATTCTCTCAGACAGCGGAGGAGTTCAGGAGGAAGCAAGCGCAATCAACAAACCAGTTCTGATTATGCGTACACTATCAGAGAGACCAGACGCAATTACTCACGGAACATGTATTCTTGTCGGAACGGAACGCAATAACATTCGTAATGAGGCATTGAAAATTTTAAATGAGCCTGAGTACATGAAATCAATAACTGCGAAGAATATAATGCCATTTGGAAACGGAACAGCGAGCAAAAAGATTCATGAAGCAGTGAGAAGTTATTTCGGGATATAGCGAAGGAGGAAATGTAACATAGAGAACACAATGAAGATTAACGGAGGAATTCCTCTGAAAGGCACAATAAAAACTCAGGGCGCAAAGAATGCCGCTCTTCCTGTCATGGCTGTATGCTTATTGCTTCGTGGTCAGACATTAACACTCGACAATGTCCCGGATTTATACGATATAAACACGATGATAGCACTGATTGAGGATCTCGGAGTTAATGCGGAGATAATGCGCAGTGAAAATAAATCACAGATAGCGTTTCATGTACCTGAAGAAATAAAATGGGAAGTCTCCGAAAATTTAGCCAGAAAAATGAGAGGCTCATCTTTGCTTCTTGGCCCTGTACTCGCAAGCTGCGGACGTGTATCACTTCCTCTTCCCGGAGGCTGTTCGATTGGAGCACGACCGATTGACCTTCATCTTAAAGGATTAAAGCAAATGGGAGCGGACATAGAGATTCAAAACGGTATAGTACATGCGAGCGTGAAAGGCAAACTTCGAGGCAGAAGAATATATCTTGATTTTCCTTCTGTGGGAGCAACTGAAAATCTAATGATGGCGGCCTCACTTGCAAAAGGAGAAACTATCATTGAGAATATTGCCCGTGAACCTGAAATCGATAACCTCGCGGCAGCTTTGCGTTGCATAGGTGTACCTGTTGAACTTGAAGGCACTGGAGGAGTCCGCATTCAGGGAATCGAATCTGTGCATTCAGGACATGAACGCGTAATCCCGGATAGAATTGAAACGTGCACATACATTCTCGCAGGCATAATGACGAATGGACACATCAAAATTGAGGATATTGTTCCGTCTCACATTGATGCAATTCTCGCTAAACTTGAAGAGGCAGGAGCAAAATTTTCTGTGAGAAGAAACGTAATAGAAATATTTCCCGCGAAAAAAAGACTTCATCCCATTTCCGTAAAGACTATGCCTTATCCTGGTTTCCCAACTGACTCTCAGCCTCAAATGGGAGCAGCATTATCAATAGCACGAGGTGTAAGCACAATTGAAGAGAGCGTGTTTCAGGCGAGATTTCTATATGCGCAGGAACTGAATCGAATGGGAGCAGATATTCAAATCTCGCGTGATGTTGCGGTAATTCGTGGCGTTGAAAGATTGAAGGGTGCAAATGTCAAAGCTACAGATTTGCGTGCTGGTGCTGCGTTAATCATTGCGGGACTTTCAGCCGAAGGTGAGACTATCGTTGAAGATATGGTTCACGTGTGGCGGGGATATGAAGCAATCGACAAAAAATTGAAATCACTCGGTGCACAGGTTGAACTCGTCTCATGATCTCTCACGCATAAAAGTTTTCGCATTTGTAGGCCCGGCAGGAACAGGCAAGAGTCATCGGGCTACACATGTGGCACGTCAGAACGGAATCGATTTCATAATTGATGATGGTCTGGTCATATCACGAGGAAGAATTTTAGCAGGCAGAAGCGCAAAGTCAGAAGTGAATCGTCTGCGAGCAATAAAACGCGCAATATTTGAATACCCTGAACACAGAAATGAAGTTGTGAATTATCTCTCAGAACATCCTCCTGAAAAATTAATGATACTTGCAACATCAGAAGGCATGATTGAAAAGATAACCGCGAGGCTTGGCCTTAATTCCCCTGAAAGAATCATAAACATCACAGACGTATCTACACCAGAAGAAATTGAAGCAGCATTACGGGAACGCAGAGAAAAAAAACAGCATGTAGTTCCGGTTGCAAAGGCACAGATTGAACAGAACTTTGCGGGTAAGCTCGTAAGTCAGATACGTGGATTCTTCAAGGGCAGGGATAAAGACGAATCACGGAACACAATTGTAAAGCCGTTATTCAGTTTCAACGGAAAAGTAATTATAGGCTCAGAAGCAATTCTTGAGATGACAAAAAAGCTGTTGGACAGTGAGCATGTGAAGAGAATTCGAGGAATAGACCTTGAGACATTCGAGGACAGAATAGAATTGAGCATAGAGATAGATTTGAATCTCGGAGGAAAAAGCGCACTCTCAATAGCAAAGGCATTGCAGAAAAAAATTCGTGCGGGACTTAGTTACTTTACGGGAATGGAAATACGGCGAGTAAACATAAAGGTGAATGAAATATTTTTATAGATCATGATAGATATTGAATCAGCATGGGAAGAACTTCACAGAAGAATAGCATCATGCAGAAAATGTGATCTGTGTGACATGAGACATCACACAGTTCCAGGTGAAGGGCCGCATGATTGCAGAGTCGTAATAATCGGAGAAGGGCCTGGTAAGGAAGAAGACGAATCCGGGAGGCCGTTTGTCGGTCAAGCAGGAAGGTTATTGACGGACATACTCGAAAAGGGCGGAGGCATAGACAGAAAATCATTGTACATAACGAACATGGTGAAATGCAGACCACCGAATAACAGAGACCCGAACGAAGGAGAAATAAATGCGTGCAGAGATTTTCTTGAAGCACAGTTATTGTTAATTCACCCTGATATCGTTGTTACTTTGGGCAATGTTCCTTCAAAGCCTCTGTTAAATACTACTCAGGGCATAACATCTATGAGGGGTGATTGTAAAAATTGGCGTGGAATAAAATTATTTCCTATGTTTCATCCAAGTCATTTACTTCACAATCAATCTAATGCTGTAGGCAGTCCAAAATATTTAACGTGGCAGGACGTAAAAAAACTGAAAGCAGAAATAGATAAATTGAAAAATAAAAGCAAGGAGAGCTGAATCACTTTGACAGAAGAAATAAAAAAACCGAATCACCTGGCAATAATTCTTGACGGTAATGGACGCTGGGCAAAAAAAAGAAATTTACCAAGACTTATGGGTCATCGTGCAGGAGTAAGGACACTCGAAAAAATGGTGAGACTCGTTAAGCGCGAAGGCATTCGATATTTCTCAGTGTATGCATTCTCAACCGAAAACTGGAATCGTCCCGTCACGGAAGTAACTGGCCTAATGAGCTTGTTCAGATATTACATCAGGCACAAGGTTGATGAAATAAAATCAGAAGGAGCAAGAATACGTTTCTGCGGACGAAAGGACAAACTGCCCGAAGATTTGCTTGAACAAATGAAATGGGCAGAAGATTACACAGCAGACCAGAAGGTTATGGATTTCATTTTGTGTATCAACTACGGAGGACGTGCAGAGATTCTTGACGCTGTGAATTCATTGATTGCTTCAGGCCATGAAGGCAATGTTACGGAACAGGATTTGAAAAATCATTTATATCTTCCTGATGTTCCAGACCCAGACCTGATTATACGTACAAGCGGAGAATTGAGACTGAGCAATTTCTGGTTATGGGAGAGCGCATACAGCGAGTACTACTTCACTGACGTACACTGGCCTGATTTCGATGAGGCAGAACTGAAGAAGGCACTTGATGATTATGCAGGAAGGGAGCGTCGTTATGGCGGACTCAAGAAATAACAGCAAGCTATTCAATCAGGAGCTGCTGACACGAACCATAAGCAGCATTTTCATTGTGACTGTGATAATCGGAGGCATAAATTACGGGAGCTTTGCATGGACAATCGTAGCTTCAATTATCGCAATGTTATCACTCAGTGAATACTACAGACTGATTCAGAGAATGGATACGTCAGCAGGTAAACGCAGAAACAGAATATCTCCGGGAATGGGATATATCTTCTCGTTGATATTCCTGATTGCTGCAGCCCGTGAGAACCCTCAGCCTATAGTGCTCGCAATGATATTAGCTTTATGTGTGTGCTCGGTGTTCGTTGTTGAAGTATTTCGTAAGCAACTGACGAGAGGAGCAGAGAGTTATGCACTCAGTAATGCAGGAGGAGTTATCTCAGGCGTGATGTATATAACAGTTCCTTGGGTCTGCATGATTGTGCTTCGTGATTATTCGTTTGGCCGTCAGTTACTGATTACGCTTTTCGTATGCACATGGGGCTGTGATGTAGGAGCATATATCGGAGGAAAATTATTCGGCTCAGTGAAATTATGTGAGTATGTCAGCCCAGGAAAAACAGTTCAGGGATTCATTGCCGGCATACTTGGAAGTCTAATCGTGAATGCAGGGGCAATATATTATTACAGCCTTCCTAGTTACCCTTTAATCTTAATCGGATTCATCTGCGGGATTGCAGGACAGGTAGGAGACCTTGCAGAGTCATTGATTAAACGTGAGGCAGGGCAGAAAGATTCGGGCAGTATTATTCCTGGTCATGGAGGAATGTTAGACCGTTTCGACAGCATATTGTTCAATGGATTACTCACATACTTAGTGCTGAGGGTGATACTGTAATGATAAATCTCGGCGTAATTGGTGCTACTGGCAGTGTAGGAAGCTCTGTGATGTCAGTGTGTGAAGCATGGCCCGATAAAATTCATGTGAAGGCTCTTGCGGCAAATCACATGTCCGAAAAGCTGAAGGCACTTGCAGAAAAATTTTCAGTTCAGAAAGTTTATGCATACGAAGAGACAGGTGAACATGGCCTCGAAGAAATAGCATGCGATTCTGAAATTGAACATGTCGCTAGGTACATCTGCAATCAAGGCTTTGTGTTCAGCATTGAAGGCAGGAAAGACAGTATCACTTGCGAATAAAGAAAGTATTGTTGCGGCAGGCAAATGGGTGATGCCTCTCGTGAAACATTCTGAACAGTTGCGTCCTGTAGATAGTGAACATAATGCAATCTGGCAATGTCTGCACGGCGAAGATAAAACGTTCGTGAGGAAAATATATCTCACAGCTTCAGGAGGGCCATTCAGGAACTTCACGTATGATGAACTTAAACGTGTTACTCCTGAAATGGCGTTGAAACATCCAGTGTGGAACATGGGAGCAAAGATTACGATTGACAGTGCGACACTAATGAACAAGGGAATAGAACTGATTGAAGCGATGTATCTTTTCGGATTAGATTCATTACAGGTTGACGCATTAATATCACCTGGATCATTCGTTCATGGACTTGTTGAGTTTGAAGACGGGAGCGTTAAGATGTTAGCGGCTGAACCTGATATGAAACTTCCAGCGGCATCATGTTTGTTCTGGCC
>CAJOLN010000026.1 GCA_905235395.1 uncultured Synergistales bacterium | reverse complement strand
ATAACTGAAGGTTCCATGAGATTGATTGAATTGATTTTCGCCGCCTGTGAATATGCTACGAATAACGCAAGTGCTGTTAGTGCCGCTGAACCTATCGCTAATCCTTTGCCCATTGCCGCAGTCGTGTTGCCTATCGCATCAAGATGATCTGTAATCTTTCTCACACCTTCAGGAAGTTTACTCATCTCCGCAATTCCTCCAGCATTATCAGCTATTGGCCCGTATGCATCAACGCTGAGTGATATTCCCGTGATTGATAGCATTCCTACTGCCGCAACTGCAACACCGAACATTCCTGCAAGATAGTTGCTGATGAGTGTTGAAAGACAGATGAGCAAAACAGGAATTCCAGTTGACATCATTCCGAGTGATAAACCAGAAAGAATAACCGTAGCTGAACCTGTATCAGATGATTTCGCAACATCGCGAACGAACTTGTAATCGCCTGACGTGTAAATTTCCGTTACTATTCCAATTAAAATTCCTGATACTACACCAGATGTAACTGACAGAAATACATTGAATGCACTCGTTCCGAAGAACACAATGCTCAATACGAATGTTCCTGCAATCATTAAGCCGCCCGCTACAAATGTTCCCATTCTCAACGCAAATGCCGCGTCTCCGTCTTCAATTCGCTGAACCACTTCTGCCATGCCTGGAATTTTCTTCGCAATCGCTTTCACTTTGTCTGCGTAAGGTGCCTTCGTTGAAATCATCATACAGCCTACGATTGACGCAAATACTCCCCATGCCGCAAGGAACATAGGATAACCTACACCCCAGAGCTGATAGCTGGCAAATCCAATTGTCATGGCCGCAAGTATTGAGTTCACGTATGATTCAAAGAGGTCTGCTCCCATTCCTGCAATGTCGCCTACATTGTCGCCTACGTTATCTGCAATCGTTGCAGGGTTACGCGGATCATCTTCTGGAATTCCTGCCTCAACTTTTCCTACGAGATCTGCTCCTACGTCTGCCGCCTTCGTGTAAATTCCTCCGCCTACACGTGCGAATAACGCGATTGAACTTGCTCCCATTCCGAAAGCCGTTAATGCCGCAAGATTATTTTCTGTGAGGAATAAGAACGCAATTGCAAGACCGATAAGGCCAAGACCAACTACAACCATTCCTACGATACTTCCGCCTGAGAATGCAACCTCAAGAGCATTGCCTGCCGCAGAGAGTACGCCGCCTTCTTTTGGTGCTTCTGGTGCAGGTGCTTCTTCTGTCTCATCTACAGGTTCATCTGTCGATTCTGACTTCGAGAGGTTAACGCCCTTATTCTCAGTCTTAGGAGCAGATGCCTCAAGTGCAGCCTCAGCAGCATATGTCGTTCTGCCATTGGAATTTGTCGCAACATGCATGCCGATATAACCTGCCGTTGCCGAACATAACGCACCAAGTACGAATGCAAACGCCGAACCGAGTCCTAATGAAGGAGATACGAGGAGCAATAACGCAACTACACCTACGAACGGAGCAAGCCACGTATATTCTTTTTTGAGGAATGCCATTGCACCGCCGTGAATGATTTCTGAGAGTTCCTTTACTCGCGGGTTGCCGATTTGAAACTCATCAAGTTTCTGAAAGACTGTCCATGCATACCAGCCTGCCAGTAATCCGAATACTAATGTAATGAATACTAAGAAAAGCCACATATGAAAAAATTACCTCCCTTAATGTAATATAGGTTGTTCAATTATAGCCTAAAAATTTATTGCAAGGAATTTTTGTTACAATATGCAAATTCATCAGGGGAGCGTGAAAAAATAAATGTGGTTCAAAAAGAAGGTTACGATTTTCGAGAAGAAAGACAAAGAAACATGGCAGAGAATCAAAGACGTATTGAAAAGTGCAGGGATTAAAGGAGTACATGCGAGTCATTATAGCGCAGATACACTTTGTGCATGCGGGTGCGGATCTAAACTTGACCCTCGAAACTTCGGTGCAAAAGGATATATCGACAGAGACATATATTTTGTCGAGGTCAGAGAAGAAGATTCAGAACGTGCAAAAAAAATTATAGCTGAGAATGGAATTAATGCAGTTGTTGAATCAGATCCAATCGGCAAACTGGGAAGAATGTTATAGCATGAAATTCTTTATTGCAATTTAACGAGAATGTTTTACAATTTGCGCCGTTTTTACATTCTTTAAGGAGGAATGTTATTTGTGCAGACGTCCCGGTCTTTTACTTTCGATTTCTGTTCTCTTTATTAGCGCGCTTATTGTCACATTCGGTGTCGTTGATGTCGAATTAGAATCAGGTTCTCATTTCGGTCTTGGCCTTCCCGCTCAGGTTCCGCTGTTATTCGCAACAGTCTTCTCTGCTCTCGTTGGAACGTTATATCTTAAACGTTCATGGCAGGACTTAGAAAAAGGAATGGTCGGAGCAATTCAGGTATCAATTCAGGCAATCGTAATTCTCGTTCTCGTAGGCTGTCTAGTAGGTTCATGGATTCAAAGCGGAGTAGTCGCTACCATGATATATTACGGCCTCGAAGTCATGACCCCACGATATTTCTATCTTGCTTCACTCATAATTTCTGTCGTCGTTGCAATCGCTACTGGCTGCTGCTGGACGACAAGCTCAACTGTAGGAGTTGCATTAATCGGAATAAGTGCAGGTTTAGGCTTGCCTCTTCCAATAACGGCAGGCTTTGTTATTTCCGGCGCATATTTCGGCGATAAGATTTCTCCGTTATCAGACACAACTAATCTTGCTCCTGCTGTAGCTGGCAGTGAATTATTTGAACACGTGAAAGCTATGATGTGGTCAACCATTCCTACACTATTAATTACAGCAGTGATTGCGTTCATGATGGGAGATTCAGCACAGGGTTCTGACGGCGGAAGAATTGCATTGATTCAGAGCATGATGCGTGCGGAATTCAATATTTCGTTTTGGGCGTTCATTCCACCAACGGTGATCATCGTTATGGCATTCCTGAAGATACCTGCAATACCCGGAATTGTCGCAGGAATTACTGCAAGTCTCATAATTTCACTCGTTCGCGGTTCAACTGCTCAGGAAGCAATGACGGTTTTATTCTCAGGGTACGTACCTGAACATCTCGGAACATTCGCAAATGCTGCAACACAGGAGGCTATGACGAACATAACAGGAGCATTCACGCAGGCATTCACGGCAGGAAGTCCGGCATTGAGCGTTACACCTGATGTATTCTCTAAGGTTGGAGGTTTACTGACTCAGCTTTTCACTCGCGGAGGCATGACCTCAATGTTAGAGACCATATGCTTAATCGTTGTCGCATTATCACTCGGCGGAATTATGGAAGTATGCGGCTTCCTCGATGTCATTCTTGATTCCCTCATGCGTCATGTGAAATCTGTTGCAGGCATGATAGGTTCAGTTTTAGCTTCCGCGTTCATGGCTAATGTTTTTCTCAGTGAACAGTATCTCTCAATCATAGTACCGGGACGAATGTTCAAACGTGCATTTGATGAAAGACGCTGGAACAACGGAAAGAAATTAGCTCCCGTAATGCTGTCGCGTTCACTTGAAGACTCAGGTACAATGACGAGCGTTTTAGTTCCCTGGAACACTTGCGGAGTTTATGTGAGTTCTGTTTTGGGAGTTGCTACCCTCGATTACCTGCCTTACTGCTTCATGAACTGGTTAAACCCTCTCGTAGCGTTTGCAATGACAGCTTTAGGTCTTGGAATTATCTGGAGAGATGAAAAATCAGAAGAAACAGAAGAAGTGTTAGTTCCAGAAGTTGCATAATCAATAAGCCCCCTTAAACACGAGGGGGTTTTTTTTATTCCTAAAATATATCAGCATAATTCGAGTAAACCGGAATTCTGAAATTCTCAGTTAGCCCATAGCTCTTATAGAACTTATAGCCTGTCTCTGTTGCCTGTAGTGTGATTCGTTTATTATTCCTGCATATCTCATTCATCATTGACCGCGCTATTCCACGTCTTCTCATCTCTGGAAGAACTCCGAAGTAATACACTCCTCCCATTATCGTTGTGAGAAATGCTCCTGCTGGTTCACCTTCATACATGGCCGCAGTGAGCGATATGTTCTCACGGTCATCAATCAGAGCATCAGTGAACGCTATGAAGTTTTCAGGTACATCATCTCCTTCAACAAATGATTCCCATGCTGTACATGCCCATAATGAAACGTCATCATGAGATTCAATATGTCTGAATGTAACTGAAGGATTCGATTCATATTCACGTTCTGGTTCGAGGGTCATCGCAACTAAATCACCAGCGTAAATTAAACCTGAATGTTTCAGAGATTCAGAATCATATACAGGCCACATAAATGCTCTGTCGTCATGCTCACGGAAGAATTCAATTACCCTGCTCACAGATTCAGAATCACCTTCAGGATTAGGATAATATACCCAGTTATCATAGAGAGTATTCGTGAAGACACACAGAGATTCATCTTTGAGTTTCAAAGTCTCACTGACACTCAGAGATGAAAGACGCGACACAAAAAATTTCATTTCATTCCACACAAATTGATTCATGTATTCACTTCCTCAAATCAAAAAATCAAAATACTTCCGGTAATCCGCACTCTAACATCAGTTTCTTTATTGCAGGCAATATATCATTCATCTTGTCTCTGTATGCCGCTTCGTCTGAATCATCTATCGAATGTGTCTGAAGTTCCGTTATTGAATCCTTCAACTTCTTTATTCTCTCTGAAAGTTCATCATTGCCTATGTTCAAACTGTCCGATTGAAGCTCCAGTATCTTCGCTCTCGTATTCTCACGTTCAGATCTAAGCTCAATGTCTGATTGTGTAAGTTCACGCAGTCTGTTCTGAAGGTCACGTCTCTCATCGCTTGTGAGACATGCCGCAGAATAATCATCTTCATTCTTGAAGCCTAATGTCAGTAATCTCTTTCCGAAATTTATTTCATGCCTCTGCAATTCCTCGCGTCCTGTTGCCATTTCAGTCTCTACTGTATGCAGCTCCGTTAAAATCTTATCGAGCTTCGCGGCTTTATCATTCTTATCTTCGCGGCGTTCATTCAATTGTTCACGCAGAGATTCAACATCATGCTTCATTCTTGCCTGTTCACTGTCTGGATCCCTCGACGCAAATAGAATTATCCTCTGCTGGCTCACACTGTCACGTTCTGCTTCTACTGCCTTCATTCGGCTTGATAGTTCCTCACGCTTTACACGCAATGATTCCAGATTCTTCCTGAGTGATGACATTTTCGTCTGAGCGAGTGTAAGTTCACGTTCAAGTTCATCACATCGCTTTTCTCCTTCAAGCCATTCAGACATACGTTTTTCCAGTGCTTGCATTATCTCTTCGGGATTCTTATCGGGGACTGTCTTATATCCATACGGAGTGATCTGCGAAATCAATTCACGTTTCAGACTGTTCACTATCTCTTCCTGTGTTCTGCCCTCAGTGTCAAATTGTTCTTCTTCGGTCTTCTCATTCTGAAGTCCGAACATCGCCTCCTGATGATACTTCAATACTTCCTCTCTGGTCTCGCGTATCTTGTCGAGTTCATCTCCTGCCGTTTTCATATCACGTTCTGCCGCCTCTGCTACATCTGCCGCATTACGTGCAAGCTGTAATTTGTCGCGTGTCCTCTGACGTTCACGCTCAAGTTCTTCAAAGGGTGAAATTCCTGCTCTGAGTTTCAATTCCAATAGTGAAACCTTCGATGATATTTCCACATTAAGTTCATTAATCTTCCTGCGCAAATCTGATTCATCTCGGCCTATTGATGTCATCTCTTCATTCAGTTTACCCGTTCTAGTCTGTCTGCTTGTCAGTTCATCACGAAGTTCATTCAATGCATTCTGCGATTGAAATAACTGATTATGAATCTCTTCAGGGTCAGGAATTTCCGCACCTGATACATATGGGTGAGTCATTGATCCGCACAATGGACACGGTACACCGTCCTGCAAGAGTTCACGCACTGCATCAAGGTCTTGTATTCTGTGCAGTAATGCAACCCTTCGTTCAAGTTTCGACACTTCCATTTGAAGCTCATGAATCTTTCCGGCCTGTTCAACATCTCTTATATTTAGGCTCCGCGTCTCCTGCTGAATCCGTAATCTTATGTCCTGAATATTTTTCAGCTTATCCTGAAGGCTTTGTGTCTCCTGAAACTTTCTGTACAGTTCATCAAGTTCATCAAGTCTCTTTGTACATTGCTCGCAGATTTCACGCCATTCACTTATGGTTTTCCCTTTCAATGTACTCTCATAGAATGCACGTGCCCTCGCGTAACTTTTCTCGATGACCGAATACTTGTGCATTACTTCCGAAAATAATGCTGACCTGTCATTCAGTACTCCTTGTGCATGCTGTTTCCTGTCCATTGCTCCAGACAGTGAGGCTTTCAATGCAACTCTCTTTTCTTCGGCCTGCTGGTACATGTCAAAGCATTTCCGTATTCCCGCGATAGTTCCTGAGAGTTTCTCATCGATTGCGTGAGTCTGCAAAAATTTTCTCGCTTCCCTCAGTGAAATTTCAACCTTCTCTAACGATAATTGTTCCGTCTCCACTTTCGATGAACATTCTTTGAGTTCACGTTCTGAATCTTCAAATTCATGTTTTGCTTTTTCTGCCGCCTCTTTACGGTCTACTATCTGTTTATCAAGCGTCTTCACCTTCTGTGCAAGTGTTGCGAGTTTCGTCTGTTCTGCGAGTTTGTCACGGTATTCAGCTTCGATTATCGTCAATGCCTCTTCCGCATTGTGCAAGTCAGTTCGGGCTGTAATCATGTCATCTCTCAATGATGCCTGACGTATCTTATTCCTGTCCCGCATTACACGAAGTTCTTTTATCGTCTCGTAATCTTCTCCGAGTTCAAGTGCCTTGCCTCCGCGTTCCAATCTCTGCCTTGAAGGTACAAACAACGCTGTCTTACGTTCCCAATCTCTGCGCTTTGCGTCTAAATCCTTCAATGCCTCCTGAGCTTTTATCTCATTCAGTTTATGTTCAAGAATGCGTTTTGTTTCTTCACATTCTTCTAATATTTTTTGTGTCTGTGTCATCTTTATCCTCGAAATATATTTTGCCTTTCATGCTCTTTACTGTCATTTCTCCGCTCCATTGAAAGATAAAGTTTTCAGATTTCTTCATCAGTCTTACGAGTTCAGAGCATCGTTTATGTGATAATGTTCTTAGTGATAATCTCCGGCCAAGTTCACGGATTATGAGTGCAACGTCATCATCATAAAGCGTTCGTATTCTCCTGCGGTTAAGTATAAAAGGTGATTCTAGTTCTATGCATGTATTCAGAAGTTCAATGCTCCTGTTATCTTCATGAATTCGTAACGCTCTCATCTCTTCTCCAAATCTCGCAAGATGTTCAACCGATGATGAGTTGATTCTCTCAGTGATAAGAGGCAGGAGATTTAATCTTATGAAATTTCGTGTGTATGATTCATCAGTGTTAGTGCAGTCTTCACGCCATGATATATTTCGCACTTTCAGAATTTCACGAAGGAATTCGCGTCTCAATCCCAAAAGAGGCCGGTAGAATTTCACTCCGTCAATCTCACTTGATTCATTCATTCCTACACTGCCTCTTATGCCAGTTCCTCGCAAGATGTTGAATAAAACTGTCTCCGCTAAATCATCTCTGTTATGTCCCGTGAAAATCGAATCAGCTTTGAGTTCTTTTGCCATTATGCATAGCTCACGAAGTCTTAAACGTCTTGCTGATGATTCAATCGATTCACCTTTCATGCGGTCATTCGGTACGTCTATATGTCTTGCATGAAACTCTACGTTAATGCGTTCTGTGAACATTCGCACGTATTCTTCATCTTCATCTGATTCTTTGCCTCTTATGCCGTGATTCACATGTACTGCTATGACATGGCCATTATAGAACTTACTGCACAGCCACAAAAGTGAAATTGAATCTCCTCCTCCAGATACTGCCGCAATAATTGTTCTGTCATTTTCAGGAAGCCAGCCTTGCCTCTGTCCTGTCTCAGTGAAATACTTCCTCAGAACATAATCTGAAAATTCAAACGGAACATTTCTATTTTCCATTGTAAAGCATCCTGTAGACTTCAAGATTACCGCTCACACGCTGAACATATCCTCTTGTCTCTTCAAATGTGATTCTCTCAATCCACCTCGCAAGGTCTAATCTGTCTCCTTCGTCACGCAGCCATTTTTGTGCATTCCCTGAACCTGCGTTGTATGCCGCCATAACATATTCTTTCTTTGAGAAATTTTTACTCAGCCATGATAGATGTGAAGTTCCAAGCATTATATTATCGTTTGGGTTATAGAGGTTATATGATGACAGACCTGCACGTTTAGATTCGTCTTTAGCTGTTCCCGGCATCATCTGCATTAATCCCGCCGCACCTGCACGACTCTTCGCGTCTGCTTTGAATGCGCTCTCCTGTCTCATTATTGCCCATATGAAATTAGTTTCAACACCGTATCTCTTTGAGGCAGCCTCAACTGAACTCTTATATGCACGAGGGTACAACGCTTCGAGGTCAGAACGGTAATGCGTAGAGTTCCACGTCATTAAATTTTCAATCTGTTTTGCTTCCATGTAATTGCTTTCGAGCCCAAGCCATTTTGAAAGTATGATTGAACGATAAATTTCGCGTGCATTAGCTTTAGGGTGCGTTAGCTTCAGGTATGCATGATAAATGAATCCATATTGCTCAAGCTCGGTTGGTTTGAGTGTGAGGTTTGGGTTAGTGCCGTTTATGATTCTGATTTTAGGTTCAGATAACAGACCGTAAATTGTGAGTGAAAATTTTCGTCTCAGGATTGCAAGTGTACGTTCAGCATCTTCTTTCTGTCCTGAATGATTCTGTGAGTGTGCAAGCCAGTAAAGTATACGTGCTCTCCTGTATGCGAAAACTCCGGGAGCGTCTGCCTGTTTCAATAATTTCACTGCCTCTGCATAATTTCCCCTTCCGATTTCCTTCCATGCATGAGACCATAGAATATTAAACGCATATGTTGATGACGGATGATTTCTCACTAATTGTGCTTCGAGTTCAGCCTTTCGATTCGATTCGCCTCCGCCCTGCAAGCTGATTAATGCCTGAAGTGCTCTTGCCTGTACATTTCCGCGTCTCTCTTTTACGACTCTTTCGAGAACGTTAATACATTTAGCCCTCATGTTCTTATCCCTCGCGAGATTTATGATTCTTGCAACAGAATTCACTGCGTATTCACTGCCTGATACTGCGAGACTTCCCCATAAATTCAATGCGGTGTCATTGCGTTTCAGTTTTGCGTTTGCCCATGCACGATAGTACTGCGCTTTTCTTCCCTGTGAACGATTAAGATATTCTACTGCTGATGAATTATTCCCTATGTTGAAATAGTGAATCCCCAATGCAAGAATCATCTGTGCGTTCAGCTTTCCGTGAGTGAGAACTGAAGCTGCCTCTTTATTATCTGGATCAAGTTCGAGGAGCTGTAATGCGTGTTCAGAGTTCGCAAATTCGAGAGGCAATAAGAGCTTGAGTGTATATATCTTCTTTTCATCTGTTTCTGCGTTCTGTAACATTCGGTTCAATGCGTTCACTTTGTCATTCTGTGAGGTATACAGTCTGTACTGTGCTAGTGCAATATAATATTTCAGTTCTTGAGGTGCTGATGAGTAAAGTGATTCTGCGAGCCTTAATGCTTTTTCTTTCTGATTCGTATTCTCATAGCCAAGCAATAACGTCATCTCTGCATATGGTTTAATGTTCTCAGGAAATTCCTGCGAATGTGATTCGAGAATGTTCACTGCGTCCTGCCAGCGTTCCTGAAATCTGTACGCATTCGCCATAAGTGAATAATCTGCAACGGTCTTCGTCTTCAGAGTTTTATATTGCACTTCCATATCTTTCCACGCTCTTCGCCAGAACAAATCGTGAAGTGATTCGGCTGAATATGAAATTGAAGGTGTGAATGTGATTGAAAGAATGAGAATGAATATGCTTAAATAAATTTTTATTCTCATGTTATTTTGATACTCCCTCTTTATGGATTCCCGTTATTATATAATAGCCTTCAAATCAGAAAGTCTTTCACACATTAAAAGGAGATGCTGAGAAAATATGAATGCGTTTGAAGTTTTAAAGGGACGCGGATATTTTGAATGGTGCACGAATGAAGAACGTCTTGCAGAAGTCATGAATGAAGAAATGGTTACGGCATATGTTGGATTTGATCCGACAGCAGACAGTTTACACGTTGGGCATTTGATTCCGTTAATGGCACTCGGCTGGCTTCAGAGACTTGGCCACAGACCCATAGCACTTGCAGGAGGAGGCACAGGATTAATAGGAGATCCGTCTGGGAAGAGCAAAGAACGTAATTTGATTACGATAGAAGCAGTGATGCATAACATAGAGGGAGTGAAGGCACAGCTCAAAAAATTTCTGAACTTCGACTGCGGTGAAAATTCTGCATTGCTTTTGAATAATTATGACTGGCTCAGCAAGATAACATTTCTTGAAGTACTTCATGATGTAGGAAAATACTTCTCAATCAACAATCTCATAGCACGCGAATATATACGTTCACGTCTCGAAGACCCTGAAAAAGGAATATCGTATACGGAATTTTCATATGTATTGCTTCAAGCAATGGACTTCAAATATCTCAATGAACATTACAATTGCCGTCTTCAAATGGGAGGGAATGATCAGCAGGGTAATTTGCTTGCGGGTTCAGATTATATTAGACGCACGACAGGAAATGAAGTCTTCGGACTCACACAGCCGTTATTGCTTACGAGTTCAGGAACGAAATTCGGAAAGACTGAAGCTGGAGCAGTGTGGCTTGACCCAGAGAAGACAAGCCCGTATAAGTTCTATCAGTTCTGGTTCAACACAGACGATCGAGATGTTGAAAAATTATTGAAGCTCTACACGTTCATATCGCTTGATGAAATTGCAGACATCATGAATGAACACGTCAAAGCACCAGAAAAACGAATTGCACAGAAGAGAATTGCATATGAAGTTACATCGACAGTTCATGGATCAGAAACAGCGAAGAGTGTAATCAATGCGAGTGAGATATTGTTCAATCCGAACATAGATTATTCCGGCGTGAGTGAAGAGACATGCGAGATGCTGAAACGTGAAGTGCCATATAAGAAAATTGAAGGCACAGAATTTCCTTCAGGTGTAGTGAGTGTACTTGTTGGTTCGGGAGCATTTGAGAGCAACGGAGAAGCAAAGCGTGCGATACGTCAGGGCGGAGTATCAATCAACGGAGTAAAAATTTCAGATGAGAAGATGAATGTTGATCGTGATATGCTGCTTTCAGATAAATATATGTTCGTTCGTGTAGGCCGTAAAAAATTCAACATGGCCGAATTCAATTAGTCATGCATACATGTAACTGGTATATATCATCATCGGTCAGTGATGTACTTGCGCAGGTGATAAAGCACATGGCTGACGCGTTGATGACACACTCGAAGGATATAGACCTTCATGTGATAAGTGCGAATGATTACGGATATAAGGCAGGCTTTGAACTTAAAAAGAATATTCTTGCCCGTAAAGATATCTGGCATTTATTCGGACGTGCTCCATTCTGGTGGCGGATAGTGAGAATGCATTCGAGGACAGTACACACACTATTAGACGGAATGAAATGCGGAAAGAAATGGGCAGGTTATCCTTCAAGATTTTTCACTGAAGGAGCGTTGAACGGTGAGGCAGTAATATTCCCTGTGTTCGATGCAATTTCATCACGAAGCGAAGAAGGCAAAAGAGCAGTTTATGTTCACGGAGAAGAATTGATTGCAGGCATTCCGAAAGGTGATTATGAAGTTCTCGATATATCAGGTAAGGTTCTTCGTCCTGAAGTCTTCAGCGGATTGTATATATCACACGACACCGGGCCAAGAGAGGCAATGCGTGCAGGACTGCTTACAGTTAGAGGTTTATCTGTTGCATCGAGGAAGTCAGGTTATCTTGATGAGATTTTAGGGCCTGGAGGATATTTTCTGATTGATGATGATTCAGATATGGAACGAATAATACGTCAGGGTCTTGGTGATAAGGGAAGACATACAGCTATGGCGGCACGTCATTTTCTGAAATCAAGAAGGTCTCATGAGAGATGTACTGATTCAATAATAACGTTATACAGAAAAGTAATAGCACAATGAAAGCAGTAATAAGTGCAATAAAATTTTTTCAGGCAATATCAGACACAGGCATTCGAGGAAAGATGACCGCCAAAATATTTTCCGGCCTTCTGAAAATGATTCATCCACGCGGAAAAGTCATTGATGATAACCTCAAGCTCGTATACCCTGAAAGCTCAGAACAATGGCGCAGGGATATTCGCAGGAAATGTTATGAGGGACTTGCATGGACATTAACGGAGGCAATGGTACTTCAGAAGGATACATCAAAAGCACTTGAATGGATTAAACGTGTGAAGAACAAAGAGATAATTGATGATTTGCTGAAGCGTAAACAGGGAGTAATTTTTCTCACGGCTCATTTCGGAAACTGGGAGTTATTCGGAAGCTGGTATGCACAATATGCACTCATGAACAATCACAGGCTTCATATTGTGTATAAGGAAACAAATGATGAGGACTTATCAAGTTACATCAAGCAGACACGCGAGAATGCAAAGATGATTATGATTCCGAAAGATATATCTGTCCTGAAAATGGCACACATGTTAAAGAACGGTGAACATTTTGCGATTCTCTATGATATTTCAGGTGCAGATGAACTCGTTGTGCCTTTCATGGGACATAATGCCACGAACATGGCCGGGCCTGCAATGCTCGCGATGATGACTGATGTCCCTATAGTGCCTGCATTCTCTTCCAGAATAAGACCGTTTGAACATGAAGCAGAATTTTTTGAACCTCTGAAACTTCCAGATAAGAATGAGAAGATGACTCATGAGGAACGCATGAAGAGAATCATTTTTGAGATGAACAAAGCAATTGATACATATATACGAAGGAAGCCTGAGCAATGGTTCTGGCTTCATAGGAGGTGGAAGAATGTTACTCAGTAAGGATTTTAAATTTGATGCTGCACATAATTTGATTCACTATCACGGGAAATGCGAGCGTCTTCATGGCCACACATACAGAATGCGAATCGTTCTTGAAGGTTATCCTGATTCTGAAGGTATGATCATGGACTTCTGCGAAGTGAAAGAAATTGTGAAAGAGCGCGTGATTTCAAGATTAGACCATTCATATATCAATGACATAATCGAACAGCCAAGCGCAGAGAATATTGCGTTATGGGTGTGGCATGAATTATGTGATGAATTGAAACGCGATAACTGCAAACTGTATGAGGTTCATGTATGGGAGACAGAGACAAGCAGCGTAACGTTAAGAGAATGTGATATTGAGAGATGATGACAATATGCGCGACGTACAGAAGGAAATTGATTCAAGAAACGTTCAGATTGATCGTGTAGGAGTGTGCGGAGTAAGCTACCCGATAATAGCACTTGACCATGAAAACAGAACTCAAAGCACAATAGCTAACGTATCAATGAGCGTAATGCTTCCCCATGAATTTCGCGGCACACACATGAGCAGATTCATTGAGACACTTGAAGAATTTCACGGCAGAGTATCACCCTCTAACCTTGAAGTCATGACCCAAAGACTATGCGAAAAATTGAATGCCTCAGAAAGCAGTGTAAGTTTTGAATTTCCATATTACTTCAGAAAGAAAGCTCCCGTATCTGAAATTGAAAGTTTCTCAAGATGTGACGTAAACCTTCAGGCGATATATGAATCAGGAAAGTTCGATATGATTCTCGGAGTGAATCTCAATGTTCAAACGTTATGCCCATGTTCAAAGGAAATTTCAAGTTATGGTGCACACAATCAGCGTGCTCTTGTCTCATTGAAGACGAGGTGCAAAGGTCTCGTGTGGATTGAAGAATTGATTTCAATGATTGAAGGTTCAGCGTCTGCTCCATTGTACACACTCTTAAAGCGTGAGGACGAAAAATTTATCACTGAACATGCATATGAAAACCCAAGATTCGTTGAAGATGTAATTCGTGAACTCGCAGTGAAACTCGACAAAGAGAATCGAATCTTATGGTACAAAGCAAGAGTATCAAGTTACGAGAGCATACACAACCATGATGCATTTGCGGAGATAGAGCGTGATAAAAGATGAATCGCAGTAAGAGAATGAGAAGAATTAAGCGAAAGATTCAGCAGATATTATACTTCTCACTTCTCACGCTGATATTATCTCTCTGTTATCGAGTCTATAGCATATGGTACGAGAACTACAAGTTATCTCATCCTCAGATAATTGAAGCCGTAACGATAAGTTACAAAGAGGAACAACCCCTCGAAGGCATATTATTATGGGACGAGCATTTAATCTATGCACCTCGTAACGGAATACTCACATACCCGTCACCGAGACCAAGAATGACAGCAAAAGGTGAAATATTAGCGGCACTAGACGGAAGAGCAGTATACGCACCATATTCAGCGTACTTTTATCCAGGTCTCGACGGACAGGAAGGTAACTGGGTATATCCAAAATTATGGCCGGACTTTGCACCGTTCCCTGAATTCAAAAACGCGTCACTCATTGAGAACGGTACGCAATTGCATCGCGGAGACCCAATCGGAAAATTAGTGCCTCAGCCGCAAGTCTTGAGATGTATCGCATATCTCGACAGGACACCCTCGCTTGAACGTGCACTGCGTAACACAGGGAATCCAATCATACGAATCAAAACTGAAAATGAAGGCAAAGAACGCAAGGCTGAAGTTGTAGCCGCAAAAGTTTCAGGACAAAAAATAAAAGTTTATCTCAATCTTCCGTTTTTCCCTCCGAACGTCCTCAAGTCTCGTGCTTTCACTGCTACTGTCGTGACTTCTGTTGAACAAGGCGTATTAGTTCCTGATACTGCGGTTATCACGAGAGAAGGCAAGAACATGGTGTATTTACTTCAGGGGAACAGCCCTGTCTTGCAGGTTGTCGAAGGCTTTCCTGCTGACGATAATAATTTTTTCATAGAGAGCGGAGTGAAACACGGAAACAAATTGATACTCAATGCAGATCAATTGAATTTAATAAACAGAGATAACGATGTAGAAAGGATATGGTGATTGATGAATGCAGATTTAATTTTTGAACGCATAGAGAACGCGCGCATTAAAGCAGGAAGGAATGACAGAATATATTTCACAGCAGTAAGCAAAACGAGAACGGCTGATGAAATGAGAGAGGCCGAAAAATTTTCATGCATTGATTTCTTCGGAGAGAATCGCGTTCAGGAAGGAGAGATTAAACGAGAAGCATTTGTTGATTCAAAATTGCAATGGAGATTAATCGGTCATCTTCAGAATAACAAAGTTAGGAAGGCACTTGAAATTTTTGACACAATAGACAGCATAGACAGCGCAGAACTTTCAGACAGAGTGAACAGAATAGCAGGAGAAATGAATCGCAAAGTGAAAATATTGATTGAGGTTAATACATCAGGCGAAGAAAGCAAAACAGGAATTGCTCCCGAAAATTTTTCACATCTTCTTGAACACGTAATCACTCTTCCGAATCTCAATCTTGAAGGCTTAATGACCGTTGGCCCACTCACAGACAACGAACGCGATATAAGAAATGCCTTTGCGAATCTAAGAACATTAACAGAGAATGCAAGAGCATCAACAGGATTAGCATTGCCGATAATATCAATGGGAATGAGTGATGACTTTGAACTTGCAATTCTAGAAGGCAGTACAATGGTGAGAATAGGAACATTGTTATTCGGGCCAAGATTCTATCCTGCATGATAAAAAAATAAATTTCGTGATATATTTATTCTTATCTAAAATGTAATTTACAACAATAATGGAGGCGTTTAATCTTGAACATAATGAAATTGTTCGGGTTCGATTCCGACGAAGACGATTACGATGACAACGATGACTACACCGAAGAAAGAAGAAAGAAACAACTTCCCCGAAAAGACGGCAATACACGTTCAGGTTCACCAGGAAAGCTGATACTCTTTAACATGAAGGCGGCAGTAGCAGATGAAGACAAACGGAGATTGTGTGAAGAATTCAACAAGGGAGCAATGATATTAATTGACATGCATGAACTTACGCAGAGAGACTTTGAGGAGTTCGGTCATAATTTCATCATGTTCATGAATGGAGTTGCATATGGACGCGGCGGAGAGGGAAGAGGAATAGATCCTGCACAGTATATAATGACACCTAAAGCAGGAATGTTTGAAGTCTGGCCTAAGGAGGACATAAACGGATGAGTGATTTGCTGACGGCAAAAGATGTAGAAGTAAAGCAGTTCAAGAAGGTTCGTTTTGGGGGCTATTCTGTTGCTGAGGTTGAAGATTTTCTGAATCAGGTTGCAGATGACATTGAAGCCTACGCGATTCAGATTGAGGAGAAGGACGCGAGGATTGCAGAACTTGAAGCATATGCAAAGAAGCAGGACGAAATGACAGAAGCAATCAAGGACGCATTAATTCAAGCGAGGCAATCGGCAAAAGAGATAGAAGAGAAAGCACAAGCGCAGACCGAGAAGATAATAGCAGAGGCACAGGAGCAGGCCGCAAAAATAATCTCTGAGGCGGACGGAAAAGTTCAGGCCAGACTTAACGAAGCGGACGAAAAAGCTAAGGAAGTATTATCGAAGGCAAAGACTTCGGCTGAAGAAATGACTCTTGCATCTCAGGACAGAAGAGCAAAAGCAGACAGAGGACTTGCAGCAATAGAGCAGGAATTAGAATCGCGAAGACAGGAAGCAGAACTCAAAGCAGAAGATATTCTTTCATCAGCCAGAACAGAAGCACGAAAAATTTTAGCAGACGCTGAAAAGGAATCTTCAGAGTATGACGCTCAGATTAGATTCCTGAATCTCAGAAAGCAACAGTTCCTGAAGGATTCGTATTCTCTGATAATGGATTTCGGGAAAGTATTGGAACGTGCACAGGCAGAGATAGATGAGAACATGGAAGAAGAAAGCATGAATGACATGATGCCTGAACCACAAGAAGAGATGACAATACCTGAAGACATGCAAGAAGGAGAGCCGCAGGTTTAAATCTGCCTGATGAACGATGAACTGAACGGGCAAAGAGAAAAATTCTTCAGCTTCCTTTTGCGCAGGCCATGTACAAGCAAACAGGCTCGTGAATATTTACTGCGTCAGAAAATTTCTGAAGGTGTCATTGATTCATTGATTGATGAAGCAGAGAGTTCGGGCCTGATTGATGATTTGACGTTCGCGAAACTTTTTGCGGAGGGTCATTTATCTTGGGGAAATATGAAGATAGTACATGAACTTAGCATGAGGGGAATATCACGTGAGGACATTAACGAGGCACTTGATGATATTGAAGATGAAGTATCGAGAGCGTGTGAACTTTCAGAATCATGGAAGAGAATGAATGTTGACGACAAAAAAATTGCTGCCCGGCTGATGAGCAGGGGATTCACCAGCAGGGCAGTGAGTTCAGCATTGAAAACTATCTGAATAATTCGTTGATTATATCTTCAACATGTTCAACCTTGTTTACCTTCACTACATTGCTTCCGCAGAAGAATAACCCTGTATCCCAGTTTCCAGCCTGAGCATCAACGAGTGCGGCGGCAATGCAGAATGTCTCTTTAGTTTTTCTGTATCTGCAATGTGAAAGGCAATTCGCGAAACATGGTTTGCTTTCAACTTCACCTTCAAGATATTTCGCTACAAACGGATTCTTTATTGCTCTTCCCGGCAATCCCGCAGGACTGTGAATGAGCACAACGTCTTCTTCTTTTGCATCGATATACGCCTGTTTGAATCTGTCTGACGCGTCACCTTCAAACGTACATGCGAATCTCGTTCCCATTTGAACACCGGACGCACCCAGAGCAAACACTCTCTCTAAATCATTTCTGTCCCATATACCTCCTGCCGCAATCACGGGAATATCACTTTTCATTTCATCGTGAACATAACGAACTACATCAGGTACAGCATGTTCAAGCCTGAGAGATTCATCATAGACCTGTTCAATCGTCATTGCTCCGAGATGACCTCCTGCCGTCGCGGGTTCTTCAACAATGAATGCATCAGGCAGACGATGATATTTCTTTTCCCAATGCCGTGAGATTAAACTTGCGGCCTTCGCAGAACTCACTATAGGGACGAGTGCAACATCAGGGAAATCTTTTGTGTAGTCAGGAAGTCTCAAGGGAAGTCCTGCTCCTGATATTATGATGTCTGCTCCTCCTTCTGCTGATGAACGTACTTGTCTGTCATAATCTGTGAGTGCTACCATGCAGTTCACAGCTATAATTCCTTCATGGCCTGCTATTTTTTTGGCCTTCGCGATTGCTTCTTTGATTACAATTTCATTCACGTCAAAATAATTATGCTTCTCCATTTGGTATAACGGCGAATCATGTGCAAGTCCTACACTTGCTATTGTTCCTACTGCACCATACTTCGCAGCATAACCTGCTAAGTTAGATCCGGATATATCTACTCCCATTCCTCCCTGAATAAGCGGATACTTAGGCTGATATTTCCTACTGGCATGTCTTCCTTCAAGTGAGTAACAACTCCTTATGATATATTACTGCATAATTTTTTGAAGTATATCATGTGAATTCTGAATCACTATGAGTTATTGGGCTTGTTTATGCTGTTCATTACTGTTAAAATTACTTAAAACTTCTGTATTTTCATGAGGTGATAAGCATTGAAAGCTGTAATACTTGCTGGAGGAATGGGTACACGTCTAAGCGAAGAGACCTTAATCAAACCCAAGCCTATGGTAGAAATTGGAGGTCATCCAATACTCTGGCACATAATGAAAATATATTCATGCTTTGGAATAAATGACTTCATTATATGTCTAGGTTATAAGGGCTACATGATTAAAGAATATTTTGCGAATTACTGCCTTCATATGTCCGATATAACTTTTGATATGTCTGACGGAAACATGGAAGTTCATCAGAATACAGCAGAACCTTGGAGAGTTACTCTCGTTGATACTGGTGAAAAGACTTTAACGGGAGGCAGGATAAAACGCGTCATGAAATACATAGGCAATGAAACATTCTGCCTGACATATGGGGACGGAGTTTCTGACGTGAACATAAAGAATTTGATTGAATTCCATAAATCACAGAACTGCCTTGTTACAGTAACAGCGATACAGCCTCCGGGACGATATGGTCATCTTGAGATAAACGGCGATAGGGTTACAAGTTTCAAGGAGAAGCCATCAGGAGAAGGCAGCTGGATAAACGGAGGGTTCTTTGTGTGTGAGCCTGAAATTATGGATTACATTTCAGGTGATTTAGTTATGTTGGAAAATGAACCGATTGAAACTATTTCGGGGATGAATCAGCTTGCAGTATATAAGCATCATGGCTTCTGGCATCCAATGGACACACTGAGGGACAAGAATTATCTTGAAGGCTTGTGGCAGGACAATAAAGCGGCATGGAAATTATGGTAACTATGAAAGATTTTTACAGGAACAAACGCGTACTCATAACTGGTCATACAGGTTTCAAAGGTTCATGGCTCTGTGAGGTTCTGCTTCATCTTGGTGCGAATGTCGGAGGATACGCACTTTCTCCTTCAGGAGAGGTAAGCCTGTTCAATATTCTGAATCTATCAGAACGAATCAGCATTAACAGAATCGGAGATATCAGAGACATAGAATTTCTGAAGAGTGCTGTTAAAGATTTCATGCCTGACATAATCATACACATGGCCGCACAGCCTTTAGTACTCGAATCATATGCGAGACCTGCATACACATACGATACCAACATCATGGGAACTGTTAATATTCTTGAGGCAGTCCGTGAATGTCCATCAGTAAAATCATTTCTGAATGTTACAACCGACAAAGTATATTTAAATCGTGAATGGGTATATGGCTACCGTGAGAACGAAACTTTATGCGGAAGAGATCCGTATTCAAACTCAAAATCATGCTCAGAACTCGTAACCTACAGCTACAGAAATTCATTCTTTGAGTCTGATGATTCATGTGCAGTTTCAACAGCACGTTCAGGAAACGTTATCGGCGGAGGAGATTTCGCGGAGAACAGGATAATCCCTGACTGCATGAGAAGCGTCTTGAGAGGAGAAGATATTATCCTGCGGAATCCTGAATCAGTCAGACCGTATCAACATGTTCTTGAGTGTTTAAGCGGCTATCTTCTTCTTGCGATGAAACAGTATGAGGACAAGAGAGCTTATGAAGGAAGCTACAACTTCGGGCCTGATGAAAGCTCCTGTATAACGACATATGAACTCACAGAGATATTCAGCCGAAAATATGAGAGTATATCAGGACAAAAACTGAAAATAGATGTTCATGTTAATGCGGATAGAAAACTTCATGAGGCAAATCTCCTCAAACTGGACTGCTCAAAGGCAAAGAGTATTCTAGGCTGGGGGCCTGAATGGGATATTGAACAGGCAGTTGAAGAAGTAACCGGCTGGCTGAAAGTGTATGCATCAAAAGGAGATATACGCTCTTACATGGACGAAAAAATTTCAGGAAGACACTGGCAGTAATCAGATACATATTAACATGAAAGGCAGGTTATTCTGATTCATATGGAGGACAGAAAAACAGAATTACGCGAAAAGATTCTGACACTCACAAAGGAATACTACGACGCATCACATTCAGAAAAAGCATTCAGACCAGGAGACAATATCAGATATGCAGGTAGGGTTTACGATGACAGAGAGCTAATAAATCTCGTAAATTCGTCTCTTGATTTCTGGCTTACATCAGGAGAATGGACAGAGCGATTCGAGAATGGGCTTGCGAAATTTCTCGGTGTAAAGTTCTGCTCATTCGTGAATTCGGGGTCGTCTGCCAACCTTCTCGCATTCATGGCCCTCACATCTCCACGATTAGGAGACAGACGCATAAAGAGGGGTGATGAGGTCATAACAGCGGCAGCAGCTTTTCCCACGACAGTATCACCTATAATTCAGTATGGTGCTGTACCTGTATTCGTTGACGTTGAACTGACCACATGCAATATTGACACAACGCAGCTTGAATCAGCACTATCTTCAAGAACGAAGGCTGTAATGATAGCCCACACTCTTGGCAATCCGTTTAATCTCAGAGCAGTGAAAGATTTCTGCAATTGTCATAAACTCTGGCTCATTGAAGACAACTGTGATGCATTAGGTTCTGAGTATATGTTCAATGGCGAATGGAAGAAGACAGGAACAATCGGCGACATAGGAACTATGAGCTTCTATCCTGCACATCATATCACTACAGGAGAAGGAGGAGCTGTATGCACTGACAATGAAGAACTTCACAGGATAATACGTTCAATGCGCGACTGGGGAAGAGACTGCATTTGTCCTTCAGGCCATGACGGTATATGCGGAAAGAGATTCACACAGCAGCTTGGAACTCTCCCATATGGTTATGATCATAAATATACGTATTCGCATTTCGGGTTCAATCTCAAGGCAACGGATCTTCAGGCATCAATAGGATGTGCACAGATTGTGAAGCTCCCGGATTTCACGGTAGCAAGGCGGCATAACTGGCAGTATCTTCGTGCTTCACTCTCAGAACTTGAGGATGTATTTATTCTGCCTGACGCGCAGAAAGATTCTCGTCCTTCATGGTTTGGCTTCATTCTTACACTGAGGGATTCTGACAAAGGAGGAGAGCTTCGCAATGAACTTGTGAAACATCTTGAGTCAAAAAAGATTCAAACACGTATGCTTTTCGCTGGCAATCTCTTAAGGCATCCATGCTTTGATGAAATGCGCAATACCGGAGAAGGTTTCAGAGTAATCGGAGAACTTCCTAATACTGATGCAATTATGTTGCGTACTTTCTGGATTGGTGTTTATCCAGGGATGAATGACAAAATGCTTGAATTTATGTCTGATGAGATTATTTCATTTACGGAGGCGCACAGATGATTTTCACTGAGACAAAATTAAAGGGTGCATTCATTATCGATCTTGAGAAGCATGATGACATACGGGGATTCTTCGCCAGGATTTATTGCAGTAAAGAGTTCGCAGAACATGGCCTTGATACTGAAATATCGCAGCAGAGCCTCTCGTACAATAAACAAAAATGGACACTTAGAGGTCTTCACTTTCAGGTTGAACCTGATGCAGAAGTAAAAGTTGTGAGGTGTCTTCAAGGTAATATCTTTGACGTAATAGTTGATATACGCCCAGAAAGTCCAACATGCGGACAGTATGTTTGTTCTGAATTAAGTGGAGAGAATCACAGAGGCTTCTATATTCCGAAAGGTTTCGCACATGGTTTCGTTTCACTGACGGACGAATCATTGATACTCTATCAGATGTCAGCACCATACAGCCCGGAAAATGCAAGGACTATCCGCTGGAATGATCCTGATATAAATATTGCATGGCCAGAATACGTAATTAATCCTAATGGGGGGGGGGGGATAATTGTCTCAGATAAAGACAAAAACGCTCCTCTCTGGAAAGATCTCAGGTACTAAACGAGTTCTCATAACAGGTGCAACAGGTCTCATAGGCAGATATGCGGTTGCTCAGTTAATCAATGCAGGCTTTGATGTTCTGGCGGTCTCTCGTTCAGGATGCGGTGCATCAGGCATATCTCTTGATGTTCATGATTCAGACGCTTTAAATGTATTCATGAGACGTGAACAGCCTGAATATCTCCTGCACCTTGCATGGAATGTTGAGCCTGGTTTCTACACATCAACAGATAATCTTGACTGGGTTGTTTCGAGCCTCAATCTGCTTAAAATTTTCACTGAGAACGGCGGAAAGCGTGCAGTATTTGCAGGTACATGCTGTGAATACGATATGAGCTATGGATTCCTTCAGGAGGATGTTACGCCCATGAAACCCGATTCACTTTACGGGACAGCAAAGCTGTCATTGTATCAGCTTGCTTCTTCATGGGCCGCAAAAATGAATCTCAGTTTTGCATGGGGCAGAATATTTTTCCTCTATGGCAAGAATGAACGTAGAGAACGAATTGTGCCATATATCATAGACTCGCTCCTGGAAGGTAAAAAGCCTGAACTAAAATATCCGTTCATATTGAGGGATTACACTTACGCAGAGGATGTTGCCAGAGGAATAGCCGCACTTCTAATGAGTGATTTCAATGGGGCTGTAAATATATCTTCAGGGCAGGCAGTTGCATTATGTGATATTGCTAAGAGAGCTGCACTGCTCATGAATTGTCCTGTTCCTGAATATGAAGAAGTCTATGATGAAAATATGCCTCCGTTAGTCGTTGGGGATTGTAGGAGATTGAATCATGCTATCGGATTCACTCCGTCAGTATCATGGGAAGAAGGATTATCAGAAGTCATAGAAGAAAGGAGAAAAAGAATTTAATATTGCTTGACTACATTGATAAAGACAGTCCTGATATTTTCTACAGAGACGTTGAGAGCAAATGTTTAAAGCCATACACGGGCAGTGAGGAAGTGTTTCTGTCAATAGTAATTCCGACATACAAGAGAGCGAAGTATCTTGAAGAAGCTATAGAGAGTGCACTTAATCAGCGTAATGTCAGAATCAACTATGAAATCGTTGTTGTGAATAATGATCCGCAAACTGATATGAGCGCATTGATTGAGAAATATAAATGCATTCCAAATATATCGTTTTATGTGAACGGAAAGAATATTGGCATGATGGGAAATTGGAATCGTCTTCTCATGCTTTCAAAAGGGAAATGGATCGCATATTGCCATGATGATGATATGGTGAAGGATGATTATATATCCGAGATGACGAAGATATTGAAGAACGATAAGTATTCTAATGCAGGGGGAATCTGTGTATGCCGTGATTATGTATTTGAAGTTCAGACTGAAGAACAGAAACAGAAAGCACGCAGTTTATTATTATGGGAACTATGCAGGGTGATAAACAGAGCATTAATATCATTCAGGTATCTTTATCGCAAGGATATAGAGAAAATTACACCGTATAAGTCATTGTACCTGATGCAGAATATCTACAATGCTATGTCCTGTGGCACTGTATTCAGCAGAGAGAAATTTCTTTCATATGGAGGATGGCATGAAGAAAATTATCCTGTTGCAGACTGGTATACGTCACTGAGATTCAATGAGGATAATGATATTTATATGGTGCGTAAGAAACTCGGAATATCAAGAATGGCAGTGAATGCAAGTTTAACATTAAGACTGGCTGAATGGTTTATCCCTACGATACGCATTCTTCAAAGGGAATGGAAAGATGAAAAAGTAAACAAGGTTCTGAAAAAAGATAGAGATATCGCTATTTCAGCAATGATGGAAGCGATGACACCTGAAGACAGAGAAGAAGTCTGCAGATACTTCAATATAGGCTTCAAAAGATATTCAAAATTGAGGCTGAAGCTGCATGCTATAAAGAAGCGTTTCTGGTCATTGATGCATAATATTGACTGGGAACTGCAGGGGAGGTAAATATATGAGCAAAATATTAATCACGGGAGGCTGTGGTTTTCTTGGTAGCAATTTGGCTTCTGCAGGTATTGAACACGGCCATGAAATTACGGTTTTTGATAATCTTTCACGTTTTGGAGCCTCAGAAAATCTTGAATGGCTGAAGAACAAAAAAGGCACATTCAGCTTCATTCACGGAGACACAAGAGTACGCAGTGATGTAGAAATGGTCATTAAGTCAGGGAATTTTGATGCTGTTTTTCAGCTTGCAGGACAGGTTGCAATGACTACATCAATATCTGAGCCGTTAAAGGATTTTCAAATAAATACGCTAGGCACATTGAACGTTCTCGACTGTTTGAGGTTATACAGCCCAGACACAGTAATGATATTTTCATCAACGAATAAAGTTTACGGAGACCTTGAGCAGTACACATACCCAGAAAACGAGACCAGGTATTTGTGTTCTGAGTTCCCGAATGGTTTTGATGAGAGTATTCCGCTTGATTTACGTTCGCCCTATGGGTGCTCAAAGGGTGCTGCAGATCAGTATATGCTGGACTTTCACAGAATTTACGGGCTGAAGACCATAGTGTTCCGTCATTCGTCGATGTATGGAGGCCGCCAGTTCGCGACCTACGATCAAGGCTGGATAGGATGGTTCTGCGCAAAGGCACTAGAGAGGAAACGTAATCCGAATTCGGAGCCTTTCACAATTTCAGGAACAGGTAAACAGGTTCGTGATATTCTTCATGCTGATGACATGATAAATCTTTATTATTCATCACTGGAACATTCAGATAAAATTGCAGGGCAGGTATTCAACATAGGAGGCACAATGAAACAGTCTCTTTCACTGCTTGAACTCTTTGCAATGCTCGAAGAAAAACTGAACATCACGATGAACTATGAGAAACTTCCGCCAAGAATCAGCGACCAGAAAATTTTTGTTGCTGACATAACGAAGATTCATAATGCCATAGGCTGGTCTCCGAAAGTTACGGCGGATGATGGAATTAACAGAATGCTTGAATGGGCAAGTGAATTATTATGATTGAATTATCTGTTGTGATGCCGTGTTACAAAGAGGCAGATAATCTCAAAGTTCTCCTTCCAAAGATAGAATCAGCAGTGAAGAAATATGATTTTCTGTACGAGATACTTGTCATTGATACACAGACTCCTATGGATGACACACCAGAAATATGCGGTCAGTTCATGAACGTTAAGTACGTATCCAGGAATGGCGGCAACAATTACGGTGATGCTATACGTACAGGCATAAGTTCTGCTTCAGGGAAATATATTCTGTTGATGGATGCTGATTGCTCACATGACCCTCAAGATATACCGCGCCTATATGATGAGATTATCTCAGGAGGTCATGATGTAGTTATCGGTTCACGCTACATTAAGGGAGGCAGCACAGATAACCCTTTTATTTTGCGTCTTATGTCTAGAGTTCTGAACATATGCTACAGAATATCATTCGGGCTTAATGTTTATGATGTATCTGACAGCTTCAGAATATATGACGGTGATAAACTTCGCAGAATTAAATTGTCGTGTGATAACTTTGATGCCGTTGAGGAGATACTAATACGCCTCAGAAAGAAGTTCCATGATATAAGAATAAAAGAGATTCCCATTTCGTTTAACAAAAGGCTTTACGGTGAATCCAAACGAGACCTTCTGCGATTCGTGTTCTCATATCTTGCAACGATGTACAGGCTTAAGAAGCTGCAGTATCAGGAGGATAATGAATCGTGAAGATATTATTGCTGGGTGCTACAGGCTATCTCGGTTCAAATATTGCCGCTGCTCTCACTGATGAAGGACACGATGTTTCATGTGTTGTACGTTCTCTCTCAAAAGCAAAAATTTTACATAACGTACGTCTCGTGATGAATGACCATACACTGATTGAGAATGAATTGCATAGCACAAATTATGACTGGGTGATAAATTCTGTGTGCTGTTACAAGCAGAACAATTCCTTTTATGAGGATATGTTTGAAGCAAATCTTAGTTTTCCTCTGAGAATTCTTAACATGGCCGTAAAGAATCATGTCAGGAACTTCATGACAATAGGAACGAGTCTGCCTGATAATTTCAACATGTACAGCTTCACGAAGTCAAAGCTTTCTGAGATTGGAAAGTATATCAGCGAACATGAAGGCATGATAAATTTTGCCGAGATGAAACTTGAAATGTTCTATGGAATCTATCATAAATGTAGGGGGGGGGCAAATAATTTTATTTATGATAGATTTATTCAGCAGACAGTGCGTAAACTTGCGTCAGGTGAGGATGTGAAACTCACGAAAGGAACACAGAAGCGAGATATTGTGCATGTCAGTGATGTGGTGAACATAATACTTCGTGTTCTCGGGATGAATCTTCAGGGCTTCAGACAATTCCCTGTTGGAACTGGTGAGAATCATTCGATAAGAGAGATTGCAGAATTTCTTCACAGTTATATGAATTCGTCTTCACGCATTGAGTTCGGTGCACTTCCTCAGAGAGAAGGAGAGCCGGATACACTTGCAGATGTGAAATGGTATGAGGAGATTGACTATAAATTAAAGTATTCATTCTTTGATGGATTGAAGGATGAATGTGAAAGAATCAGAAAGGATGTTATGCATTTATGAAACCGTCAAAATTTGAATGGATGATTGCAATAGTGTTATTCCTGTTTCTATTTGCATCATGGGGACATGGTGATACAAGAACTATCGTAGGCTATGAAATCGACTTTGCAGATTCTATTGTTCACGGAGAGTTCGCAAATTTCTATCAGAGATCTTACGAAAGAGCCAGAACCGGGAGCAGAGATTACCCATATTACGATTTGCCTATTAATGTAGTACTTGGTATATGGGGATTTCCATTGTATC
>CAJOLN010000025.1 GCA_905235395.1 uncultured Synergistales bacterium | reverse complement strand
AATTTTGAGTCGCCTTAGCATTATGCCAGAGACGAAAGTCCAAGCGACTGTTGAATCTCTGCATAAAGATTTAGAACGCCGGGTAACTGGTGCACCTCCAGATATATGTCCATTGGAAGTAGCTAGCAGTTATCTCAAAGTATGTTCTGCTCAAACTTGCGGAAAATGTGTGCCGTGTCGTGTTGGTCTTCCACAAATGGAACGACTGATTGATGACCTTCTTGACGGCAAAGGAGACATGAGCACAGTAGATCTAATCGAGAAGACAGCGGAAACAGTATCATCATCAGCGGATTGTGCAATTGGATATGAAGCCGCAAACATGGTATTAAATGGTGTGAAAGGTTTCCGTGAAGATTACGTTGAACACGCAAAACACGGACATTGTGCCGCAGAAGGTTTCAGAGCAGTCCCATGCGTAACCTTATGCCCTGCACATGTAGATATACCCGGATATATTGCACTTGTGAATGCAGGACGTTACGCTGATGCAGTTCGACTAATCCGCAAAGATAATCCGTTCCCTTCAGTATGCGCAATGGTCTGCGAACACCCATGCGAGAATAAATGCCGCAGAAGGATCGTAGACGATGCGATAAATATTCGTGGTCTGAAACTCTATGCAATCGACCATTCAGGACATGTACCCGTCTATCGTGAAGGTGAGAAAGCCGCTCCTGCAACTGGAAAGAAAGTAGCGGTAATTGGAGGCGGGCCAAGCGGAATATCAGCAGCATATTATCTCGGAATGATGGGGCATAGTGTCGAGATATTTGAACAGCGCAAACATTTAGGCGGAATGCTTCGTTATGGAATTCCTTCATACAGACTTCCAAGAGAAATTCTCGATGATGAGATTAACACCCTGCTCACTTCAGGAGACATCAAGGTACATAAGGAAGTTTCAGTCGGAGGTTCAGATTTCCCATTGAAGAAACTCCGCGATGAATTCGATGCAGTTTATATCGCAATCGGAGCGCATACGGACAAGACTCTCAAGATACCTGGAGAAGATGCAGAAGGTGTAATGTCAGCAGTAGCATTACTTCGCCGTATTGGTGATGATGATTATCCTGACTTCACAGGCAAGAAAGTTGTCGTTGTCGGAGGCGGTAATGTCGCTATGGACTGTGCACGTTCATCATTGAGACTGAATGCGGACAAGGTAACACTCGCATATCGCAGACGCAAAGATGACATGACAGCATTAGCCGAAGAAGTTGAAGCTACAGAGGTTGAAGGCTGTGAAATTCTTGAACTCGCTGCACCGTTGAAGGTTGAAGTTGAGAACGGAAAAGCCAAAGCCCTATGGGTGAAACAGCAGATGATTTCAAACATCAAAGGCGGTCGTCCAGCTCCTAAAGACGCAACAGCAGACCCAATTCGCATAGAGGCAGATATTGTCGTTGTCGCAATCGGTCAGGGTATCGACAGCTACAACTTTGAGCAGTCAGGAATAGCGGTGAAATGGGGATGCATACAGGCTCTCGCAAGTGAAGAAATCGCGAACATGCCCGGAGTATTCTCCGGTGGAGACTGTGTATCAGGCCCAGCTACAGTTATTCGTGCAATAGCAGCTGGAAAAGTAGCTGCCGCGAACATTGATGAATATCTTGGTTTTCATCATCCTATAGAACTTCCCGTTGAGATACCTGAACCAGTGCCGCATAACAGACCTGCTTGCGGACGCGTGAAAATGCGTGAACGTCCAATAGATCAGCGTATTCATGACTTTAAACTTGTCGAAAAGGGAATGACGCAGGAGGAAATGGAGCAGGAAAGCAACAGATGTTTACGTTGTGATTATTACGGCTTCGGAAAATTCAGAGAGGGGCGTGAATTCAAATGGTAAACGCGACAATAAACGGAAAAACAGTACAAGTGCCTGAGAACACGACCATACTTGAGGCCGCAAAGAAAAATAACATCACAATTCCTCATCTCTGCTACCTGAAGAATGTAAACGAGATAGGAGCATGCCGAGCGTGTGTAGTAGAGATTGAGGGTCAGGACAAACTGGTATCATCATGCAACACAGTGCTTCAGGAAGGCATGAAGGTACTGACGAACAGCCCTAAAGCACGTCAGGCAAGACGCATTAACGTTGAACTCATACTTTCACAGCATAACGCGAGATGTGCAGAATGTGTACGTTCAGGGAATTGCGAACTTCAAACGGTTGCGAATGACATGGGCATTAACACGTTCAAGTATCATGAAGACCTGCCTGCATTCAAATGGAACACAAAATTTCCGCTTATACGCAATGCTCAGAAGTGCATTAAGTGCATGAGATGTATTCAGGTCTGCGATAACATTCAGCAGATGAAAGTCTGGGACATAGCGAAGTCAGGTTCGAGGACTACGGTAGATGTAACGGGCGGAAAGGACATCACGGAGGCCAAGTGTACGGTCTGCGGACAGTGCATAACACATTGCCCTGTTGGTGCATTAACCGTGAGAGATGATACGCAGAAGGTACGCGATGCATTTGCAGCAAAAGATAAAATCATGATTGCGTCAGTTGCACCGGCAGTCAGAACATCATGGGGAGAACAGCTCGGACTTACTCACGAGGAAGCGAGTGCAAAGCGTCTTGCTACAGCGTTACGTGAAGTAGGCTTTGATTATGTCTTTGATACGGATTTCTCAGCAGACCTAACGATAATGGAAGAGGCAAGCGAATTCGTTGCGAAGCTGAAGAATGCTAAAAACGAAAAATTCCCAATGTTCACGTCATGTTGTCCGGGCTGGGTACGTTTCATCAAAATGGAATTTCCTGATTTAGTTTCTCATTTATCGAGTGCTAAATCACCTCAGCAGATGTTCGGAGCAATCATCAAGACATGGTACGCACAGATACTCGGAGTTGAACCAGACAAGATTTATCACGTGTCATTCATGCCATGCACAGCCAAGAAGTATGAGTGTGATGTTGCATGCATGAACAGTTCAGGAGCAAGAGACATTGATGTAGTTCTCACAGTGCGTGAATTAGACAGGCTAATCAAATCCGAAGGCATTAACGTTAAAGCACTTGAAGAGAGTGAATTTGACGCTCCTTTGGGAACGGCATCAGGAGCAGGTCATATTTTCGGAACGACGGGCGGAGTTATGGAAGCTGCATTACGTACAGCATATAAGCTCGTAACAGGCAAAAATCCTGACCCGAACGCATTCAAATATGTGCGTGATTATGGCGGCATCAAAGAGACAGAGTTTGAGATTGCAGGAACGAAACTCAAAATTGCTGTTGCTCATGGTCTTGGCAATATCAGGAAGGTCTGTTCAGATATTCAGTCAGGAAAGGCACAGTATGATTTCGTTGAATGCATGGCCTGCCCAACTGGTTGTGCAGGAGGCGGAGGTCAGCCAATTCACGAAGGCGAAGAATGCGGTGAATCACGCGGAAAAATTCTTCTTGATATGGACAGCAATATGACGCTTAGATTTTCACATGAGAACCCTTCAATCATACAGTGTTACAAGGAATATCTCGGAGAACCTGGCGGAGAGAAAGCACATCATCTGCTTCACACGAATCAGGCAGAATGGGAATTATAAAAATAATATAAAGCATAAAAAAATCCCCTCGTGTTATTGCGGGGGGATTATTTTTTCTTAACGTTTAAAACGTCCCTGCTGATTGTTTGCCCTGTTCATGTTCCTTCGTTCATTTCGTGCTTTCTGCGCACGTATTCTCATTGTCGCCGGGCCTGCTGCTCTCATATTATCGGGATTAAATTTCGGTATCACTACTACTTTTCGTGTTGGAGGCTCACCAATTGATTCAGTAGTGACATCTTCACGGTCTTTCAGTGTATTGTGAATAACCCAGCGTTCCCATGATGCCATAGGGTCAAGTCTCACAGGCCGCCCAAACTTCAACGCTTGTCTTGCTGTTGCCTCCGCTAATCTTTCAAGGCTCTTAGTACGTCTCTCACGATAACCGCAAGAATCAATTTTAAGTCTTGGTTCGGTTTTAGGGTCACGCAATGCAAGGTTCACTATGTATTCCATTGCACGAATGCAATCACCATATCTCCCTACAACATAATCTCCTGCATCTTCACCGTGAATGTTCAGCATGTTGTTTTCTGATTCAGATATCTCAGCTTCTGCATTCATGTTCATCAGCTTTAACGTTCCATTCACAAACTCAACGCCTCTTGAAATCAAATCAGGCTTATTCTCATCAATGATTGTCCTGATTTCTACTTTCAGCTTTTTGCTTCCGAACAGACCGAAAAATCCTTCTCGTGTTTCACTTATCACCTGTGCACGCAGTTTTTCTACTGGAACGTTCAACTGACGTGAGGCTTCTTCTAATGCTTCGTCTATGTTCGATGCTTCAACTGTAATTCGTTTTTCCTGTTCGCTCATTTCGTCTTTGGCTTCTCCTTATACAGAACTGGTTTCACTTTCATTTCTTCGTCGGTCTTATTCTTCACTCGTACCTGATGTATTATTCCCATTAATGACGACACTCCCCAGTACAATAACACTCCTCCGGGAAGACCAAAGCATACGAACGTTAAGAACAACGGCATGAACCAATTCATCATGGCCATCTGCGGATTACCTGCGCCGCTTAAATGCTGTTGATACCATGTGAGCCACGCGATTAGCAGTAAGAGTATGAAATTGAATATCCATGTCCCTATATGCGAGAACAGCTCACCGAGATTAGCAAATGCCGTGAATAATATCATCACAAATCCAAGTTGTTCCTGCGGTATTGGTGCTCCTGTTGAATCTACTAATCCTCCTAATGCGTCTGCTATTGTCGTAAGCACACTGCCTCCTAAATTCACTCCCAGAAACGTAACGTTTGTGAATGCTTCAGTCTTTGTGAGGTCATAGAGAACTCCGTATAGCAAAATGAATATTGGAAGCTGAATTAACAGAGGCAAACAACCGCTCGCAGGGTTAATTTTATTTTCCTGATATAACGCCATAGTCTGCTTGTTCAGTTCGTCTTTATCATCTGCATATTTCTCCTGCAAAACTTTCAATTGCGGCTGTAACTGCTGCATTTTCTGCATGCTTTTCATCTGCTTGGCCGTCAGCGGGTGCATAAGAAGACGTACAAGAAGCGTGAATGCTATTATTGCAAGTCCCCACGCAAAATTTGTGCCTATTCCTACACTTGTTATTCCATTGTGTATTATCTCCAGTAATTCCTGAAGCAATAATTTCAATTGTGCCCACATAATTTATTCTTTCACCTCATTATTTCTCTTTGGTACCGGATCATAGCCTCCGGGATTCCATACTCCGCACTTCAGAAGGCGTTTTATAGTTAAGATTGTGCCTTTCATGAATCCGTATTCGCTGTATGCCTGAATCGCATAATTTGAACATGTCGGATAAAATCTACAGTTCCTGCCTAAGTACGGAGATATTATGACCTGATACATTTTGATTATTATTATTGCTAATCGCGAGAGCATATTAAATTCTTCCGTGATAATAATTTTTCAAGTTCCTGCGTTATTTCATGTGTCTTTGCTGTCAGTCCCTTATCGCTTAACATCAGAACTATATTAATGCCTGGTCTTATTCTCTCCGAAAATGTCCTGAATGCCTCACGCAATATTCTTCTGCCCCGATTGCGTATATGAGCTTTACCCTGACGTTTCCCGACTGCACAGCCATATTTCACGCTCTCACATTCTGTTTTGAGATATAATAACCGCACTAGTTCACCGTTTATGCGTGTTCCAGTGCGGAATATCATATCAAACTCAAATCCCTTGCGTATTTTTTCGCTCTTAGGCACGGGTTAAATATTTGCGTCCCTTACGCCTTCTGTTGCGTAAAATCTTTCGTCCTGATGGTGAACTTGAACGTGCAAGGAATCCTATTTTGCGTTTTCTTGGAATTTTGTGGGGCTGATATGTTCCCTTTTTCATGAATGCTGGTACTCCTCTCTTGAAATGTGCTAAAACTTGAAGAATTATAGCACAGCAAGCTAAAATATGTTTTGCAAAGGGGGTTATCACTCTGGAAAACAAGAAACAGTTTATAATCGTAACAGGAATGAGCGGAGCAGGAAAGACAATGACGCTTAAAGTTCTTGAAGATTTTGGTTTCATCACAATAGACAATATGCCGCCTGAACTTCTGCCTCAGCTTTTCACTCTTGTCTCTGAAAGAAATAATGTCAGAGGCGTTGTAGCTACTGTTGATGTAAGAAACGTTGACGGTGATTTTGTGAAGGTCATTGATAATATATCCGGTGCATGGGGAGGAGCAGTTAAAGTTGTATTTCTCACTGCGTCAGACGAAGAGCTGCTTAGACGTTACGAACGAACAAGACGGGTTCACCCTCTCAACAGGGGATTATCGACCATTGAGGGCATTATTGCCGAACGTGATATGCTTTCGCCTGTGCTTGACAGGGCAGATATTGTGATTGACACTTCCATGATGGATTTGCACCAGCACAGAGAACGCCTGCTGAAAGAATTTTTTGGCGACAACGGAGGTATTTCGATTTTAATAAGCTCATTCGGATACAAATACGGAGTACCTCAGGATTCGAGTTTTGTATTAGATGTTCGGTGTCTTCCAAATCCGTATTACGTTGACGAACTCAAAAACTTAACGGGAGAAGACGAACCAGTGAAAGAATATTTACTGAAGTTCTCTGAGACATATAGATTTGTCGCACTTACTAGAAACTTTCTTGATTTCGCAATTCCTGAATTCCTCAATAACGTTCGCGGACAGCTTCATATTTCTGTAGGCTGTACCGGCGGAAGGCACAGGTCAGTTGCTGTAGCTGAATGGCTTTACGAGGCATACTCAAAATTATATTCAGGGGTATGCGTGCTTCATCGTGATAAAGGGCATGGTCATCAATGAGTTTCATTCTGGGTGCTTTGACTGCATTAGCTGTTATTTTCTTTTTGTCCGGGAGGTTCAGCAGGTCAGGACGTGACAATAAACAATTTTCACGAGGGCCTTATGTTCTTGCTGTAGGAGGAGGAACGGGATTATCGACATTGCTACGTGGATTGAAGGCTTATACACGAAATATTACGGCTGTTGTGGCTGTCACAGACGAAGGAGGAAGTTCTGGACGTATCCGCAATGAATGGGGAATGCTTCCGCCTGGTGATGTAAGGCACTGCATGACCGCCCTTGCAGAGAATGACAGTGAATTACGCCGCATACTTGAATACAGGTTTGACAGAGGAGAATTAGCAGGTCACAGTTTAGGTAATCTTATTCTGCTTGCATTCACGGAGATGTACGGGGATTTCAGCAAAGCCGTAAAACAAATGAATCACCTTCTTAATATTCGTGGGCGTGTTCTGCCTGTCACAACTGAGGGTATCACTCTCGTTGGAGAAACTATAAAAGGTCTTAATGTCAAAGGTGAGCTTGCAATATCTGAACATGGCCATGAACTCAATGAAATATGGCTTGAACCTGAAAACGCAAAAACCCTGCCTGAAGTTCTTGATGCTGTTGATGATGCTGATGTGATTATTCTCGGACCAGGAAGTTTATTCACGAGTGTTATTCCGAACATACTCATGCAGGATTTCGCAGACAGGATTAAACATTCAGATGCCCCGAAGATTTACGTCTGCAACCTCATGACACAGCCCGATGAGACACAGAACATGAATATAATGCAGCATTTGGATTGGATATGTGCGGCTCTTGGGTGCACTCCTGATTTCATTATCACTAATTCTCAGGCCATACCCGATGACATAATCGAATCATACAGGCGTGAAGGAGCAAGCCCGCTGTATCTCGATGAAGAACAGAGAAACATGATAAAAGGCATGGGTTGTGAATGCATAGAGGCAGATATTATGGGAGTGAGTGAGACAAAAAAAGAAGGCAGGGTTTTACGTCATGACCCCGCCAAACTTGCAAACGTTATTTTCAGGTTAATTAGAAGGCTTGAATCCGATTGACTGTATCAGTGTTATGTTCTGATTGTCATTCAGTCTCAGGAGTTCACGTAATTTTGCATTATTGAATGTCCCCTGCACAACGCAGTTTAAATTCTCACTTGCCGCATAAAGATACACGTTCTGCATGATTGCTCCTGAATGATACATGCCCGTCATTATGGCTACTTCTTTGGGAACTTTTACATCTTTCCATGCGTCGAGGTCCTGAACATATACGAGATTAATTCCTGCTTTACCCGCGAATTCCTCATTTGAACATTCTGCTCTGTGGTCTCCGTATTCTAACTGTTCAAGTGAATGTAACTGTGCATCATACTCATATATTCCGTCTTTCATTACTGCATATATTTTTGTGTCCTGCACTCCCATTCCAACAGGGTACACTAACTTTCCGTCAGTGCGGTTTATCCCTCCAGCCGCGTATAACATGTTCGAGAGTTCCTGAACGTTGAAATCTTTATCACTGAATTCTCGCGCTGTACGTCTCAATGTCAGTGCCTCACGCAAACTCATTCCTCCTGTCTTCTCCGGTACAGGCAGGCGAATATTATCTGCACTGGCACTCACTGCTGTCATCATTAATAATGCAAGCAATATCTTTTTCAATTCATCATTCCCTTTCATTTTTATATGCGTTTATAATATTTCTCAATTACTTTTTTTACAAGGAGATGTTCTTTCTTGCTCAAATTTTTACTCCTGTTTTTTTTATCGGCCTCCTGTGCTTATAGTGCTGAAATTCAGCGCGCTGACCTTGATGCGTCTGAACGTTTATTCAATAACGCTTACGTTCACTTCATGAGACGGGACTACAGAGATGCACAGACGTATTTAGACTATGCCATTCAGAACAATACATACATGGTTGATTATTATCTTTTATCGGCTCTTAATCTAAATCGCATGGGGGATTCAGAAGGTTCTGTTGAGGCTATCATGAATTATCTCGAAGTCAGACCTATGGACGTATCTGCGCCTCGTATAATGAACGTCATGAATGAACAGAATGATGTACTAAGGGCTGTCATGGGCACTGCACCTGTACCTGAAAGACTGAGATTTTCACAGACTACCGTACAAAACGAATGGAAAACGGGATATACGCGGCCATTCAACATTAAAGGGCTTGGAAAAATCAAATCACTGGGAAATACTGTATGCATTCCTGATACTTTGGGAAATGTGCTTTATATTCGTCAAAACGATTCTTCTGGGATCTTCACGAGAAATTCTCCCTTAACAAATTTTCAAATTCAAGGCCCTGTCATTTCTATTCCTATGGGTGATGGCACTTTCACGATTTTCTGTTCAAACGGTGATGTCTATACGCTAAAAAATTCTGAACTTGAACAATACATAAGCCTTCCTGAACTTGTAATTGCTGATTCTGAATTCATTTCTGAAAATTTCTTTGTCATCGCAAATCCTGCTGAACGATGCCTCGCTTTCTATAACCTCAGAGGCTCAACTCCTCTTGTACGTAAATGGTCGCCTCCTGAAGGTGACGGTGATTTTCTCTTTGAACCTGTTGCTGTTGAATCTTTTGCTGACTGGGTTGCTGTTGCTGACATTGCAAACAGCAGAATATATATCCTGAACATAATGAACTTTGAGTTTTTCACTATTAAGGCTGTATCAAAACCTAGAGATCTGGCGTGGTCTTCTCTCGGTGAACTCTTCGTGCTTTCAGATGAAGGCAATGTTTATAATTTCATTATCGACTTCGGAACAAGAACTTACGCTAACAGGAATTCAGGGCCATTATACGAGAACATAAATAACGTATGGACATTCTTTAAGTCTCCTGAGGGTGATATAAATTTCATGGACATGGGAGCTTCAAATATTTTCAAAACTGTCATCATGCCTTCACGTGATGATGTGCCGGGTTTTCTCAGCCTCTATAACCCTGTCATCGTTTCTGATGTCGAAAACAGAGAAAGTTTTATCGTTGATGCTTCCTTCATGACTCCTTTCGTTCATTATTCTCTCAATACTCCTGTTATTGCTCAGGCTGTCTGGAATAACCGCAACATGAGATGTTCTGTGCTTCTTCAAAAGCCACGCAACTTTGATGCTTTATTCATTCATGCACCTTTCCCGTCAGGCCACACTTTCCCCATTAACGTAAGGCCTGCTCAAATTTCATCTGCAACTGATATTCATACCGTTATCCCTTCGTTCTGGCTGTTACATAATGATTCACTGACTAATATTATTGCAGACTCATCAATCAACTTCAGTCAGAATGATCTTATGACGCTTCTAAAGTTCTGTCTCCTTAACGGCCTTGAACTCGATATTTTCGCACGTGATATCCCTTCGCTTGCTTTGACAAGGGCAAGTGCTTTCACGGGAGGACATGTTATTTACGCCATGAATGGAACTATTGAGCTTCCAACGAGAAACACTCACATGAAGATTCAGATTCCGTTGCCTGAAGAGCTGTCTACATCAGGATATCCCGGACGTTCTATGCTGGCTGTATATTTCGATGCAGGTTTGATTCAGTCACGCTCGTGGATTCCTTTATGGCCTGATATGTTCACTCACTGAACACGTGATATACACGCTCGCCTATCACTATATCTTTATACTGAGGCTCTACTGTTCTTATCATGGAATCACGAACTGTTTCCATTGGGCCGAATTCCCCGCTTATCTGCCCGGACTTCACAAGGCTTTCTCCGTAAATCGTGTAGATTATCCCTGTCTCACGCGTTATCGCTAAAAGATTGTGCTGATCTCCCGATGATGACACATTCATGAATACGAACACAATTTCATTTGAACGCTTTATGTTCTGAATTTCCCTCCAGTGTGACACAAGATATTCTTTTTGCCCTGACGTTAATTTTCGACCCTCAGGGTAAACTTTTGCATTCATGATTATATCTTCCCTTTGCCTTTTGACTGGCATATCGTTTCTAACTGATGCAAGATATTCCTGCGGGGTTACAGACAAAGCCGACTCGACACCTTGACGTACCCTTGATGATTCTGATTTTGAGAGTTCAGACAGCACATGTGAACCATAGCGGCCTAAATTGAATCTCGTGTATATGTAATCAAAATCCTCCGGCAATATCTCACCCGACTGAAGCCTTGATAACTGATTCTGCGAGGCTAATCTGAATGGATCAAGAAGAGGAGAATTCATCGCTGATGTGATTATTGCGAGAATCATTATTGCCGTCATATTTACACGCCCTATCCATGACGGCCAGTGTTTCATGAGAAGTGCAACTGAATACCCGATACCCCATATGCCAGTTATCACAACAAGAAACATTGCATGAACTCGGTCTACTGTCAGACCATACTGCATTATTCTCAAACTCACTGAATATATGCTCAGTCCAGTATAAACTGGCAGACACAACAATGAACTCTGTGCAAGAATATTCACGTATTTATTCTCAAATGCCGTTTTATTTCCGTCAAGCCACGCCGCATTTGCCAGTATTATAGTCCCGAACTGAAGCAATATTATCAACGTACTTGCCTGACCTGTGCTCCATAATCTTTGAAGCCCTGAAAACGGAAGATATATCACGAAGATTATACTTAACACCGAGAAGAACGGTAACAGCCATGCAAAAACACTCAGTAACCACCGGCCAAGTGAATCTATTCCCGGATGTTTAATCGCTACTGTTATTGATATCGCAATCGTAACACTCGTAAGCGGCAAAGCTATTACCGGATTGAAAAGCAAAAGCGGAATTCCTGTAAGCCCTACAAGTTCAAACAGCAATCCCGCAGTAACAAGCAGACCCCAGAATACTACTATCACTATTGAAGCCTGAAACAGCAAAAACACATTCCTGCAAAACTGAAAGAATATCTCACTATATGGAATTCTCCAGCTCCACGTTGCTATACGGCACTGAAAAAACGGCATAAGAAAGAATACTGCCATTGACAGTCTCATCAATTCACCTTTCTGCGACGGCACATAATACAGTCCTATATCCGCACTATTAATTGACCACATTCTATATGCCCAACTCAGCATCAGCACCGCCGTCAATCCCGCAATCAAATTAAACAGCCGTCTTCCCCAATGTTCCTGAGACAGCCAGAACGCAAACGGGACAAGCAATATAACGCTGATAGGCAGACACAGCATCACCCCTTCTCTTATCACAGCATATATTCCAAGCAGTAAACCCTGTATCAATGCCGTGACTATAACGCAAACGTAACGGTTCTTATCTTTCATTTCTTGCCTGTGCTATTTCTCATACCTGTATACAATTCCATTTGCTGGCTTCTGCGGCATTCTTCGCGTCTTTAATGTTGCACTTCCTTCCTTCAGTTCAATATCTTTAATCGTCAGAGGAAGTGGAAATTCATTCAGGTCTATCAAAGGCTGAATATCTGATAGTGCTTTTTTCGTAAGATAGTCAGGTACTTCAAGCCTATTCACTTTTACATTTGGGTCTTTGAGCCATAATTCTTTACCCTTCACTATCTTTAATCCGCTGTCGATTTCAAGCAGAATATCTAATCCCATTGCCTGATAATACCCTTTTCCTGATAATCCCTTTGCATTTATCCTCAGATGTACGTCATGCCAGTGATCACCATCTCCAAAAGTTTTCTCCTCGATTGCCTTATTTATGTCGCGTTCAAGAAGATTGGCAATTGCGTTCACATACATTGCGCTCTTGCATTCGACTTTGCCTTTTTCCCATTCAGAGGGCGAATTGAATTGTGCTCCCTGCATTTGAAAGACCAGCTTGTTCAATCTCAGGTTCTCGATGACAACGCCGTCAAGTTCCATATAGACTTCCTGAATCAATCCTGTATTGTCTGGTTGTTCACTTATCGTGAGCAGGGCCGTTTCGGGTTTGAACTCTCTGATGTAGAAGTCCAGCAAGCTCTGAACCTCATCGGCATAACAGGCTGAACATGCAGAGATGACAAACAAAGCTATAATAATGAGGGCAAAATGAAAAATTTTTCTTAACATGATAATATTCACCTCGAAAAGAAGAATTGAAATTCATAATATCATACAGATAAAAAAATCAAAAAAGGAAAATGATTACATAAGAATGAATGATACTGCCGAAAAAATACAAAACGCAATAAGCATAGTTGACCTGGTAAGTAATTACACAAAATTAATTCCCTCAGGAAACAAATTATATGGACTATGCCCTTTGCATAACGAGAAAACTCCTTCCTTTTATGTTTATCCTGATACTCAAAGCTACTACTGTTTTGGCTGTCACAAAGGCGGAAACATTTTTTCATTCGTAATGGATCGCGAGAACGTGAATTATTCTGAGGCACTTAGAATTCTCGCACATCAGGCAGGAATCAACATCGAAGGCAAAAAGAATAACAGCATAAATGTAATCAAATTTGCAGAAGAATTTTTTATTCACTCATTAGAAAACTCACCAGGAGCAAAAGGTTATCTAAGTAAGCGCAATATTCCTGAAAGTGCCGTCAAGTCATTCAGAATTGGTTATGCTCCTCAATCGTGGTCTTCTCTCATGAAATCCATGAATGCCCATAAAATTTCTCAGAAAACGATACTTGAATCAGGTCTCGTAATACAATCTCAAAATGGAACATATGACCGTTTCAGAGGGCGTATAATCTTTCCAATCAGGAACATAGCAGGCCAGACAATAGCATTCGGTGGAAGATTAATCACAGGAGAAGGAGCGAAGTATATAAATTCACCTGAAGGCCCGGAGTACAGCAAGCGAAAAAGTTTATATCTTCTGGACATCGCGAGGGATAACATACGCAGAAGAAAACGTTCAATTCTGTGTGAAGGTTACATTGACGCAATTCGTCTGCATATCTCAGGTTTTCCTGAAGCAGTTGCGTCACTTGGAACGTCATTGACAGCAGAACAGGCGGATTTGCTTTCACGTTATTCTGATACATGTTACATCTGCTATGATTCAGATTCAGCAGGGCAGGCCGCAACAATCAGAGGAATGTATATACTTCAGTCACACGGGCTTGATGTCAGGGTAATAACACTTCCGCAGGGCAAAGACCCGGATGAATATCTTCTGACACACACGCATGAAGATTTTGAAGCTCTAATCTCAAAAGCTGAACCCCTAATAATTGCTCATCTTTCATTTCTGCGTTCGAGGCTGAACGACACATCACAAAGGAAATCAGCACTGAAGGATTTATTTCAGTCATTAAAATCTCTTCCTCCAAATGAAGTTTTTGAATACAAGGCACAGCTTTGCGAGGCTACAAATTTTCTTCCTCGTGAAATTGATGAAATAATTCTCTCTAAGTCTTCAAATCCCCCTGAGAATATCTCTCACAATATAATAGATCCTCCTGTCCTTAATTCCCTTTTCAATCTTGAAAGTGCACTTTGCTATTTGCTCATGAATTCATCTTTTGCGAGGCTCAGTTTGTCTCCTCAGGAAGCACAATCAATTCTCACGGACGCAGACACAAAGACTTTAGCATTTCAGCTTCTTACAGAACCAATTGATTCATTGAGTGAACTATGGCTGAATTTAGGTGAAACAAGAAAATTCGGCATAATTGAACACGGTAAAATTTTTTGTTCTCAAATGCTGGGCATGGACGAAAAAGAAAAGTTTTCAAGAGTGTACAGTTCTCTGAAGAGGGCATCACTTGACCGCACAATAGCAGAAATAGAAGCGTTACCCTCAAATGAACGTGATATTAAGAAACTCGCAGTACTGTATCTTGAACGTGAAAAATACAAGATTTAAAACAGTTCAATAGCTGACTTAGGAGCAGTTATGATATCTTTAAGCGAACGTGAAGCATGTATACTTCCGTCATTGCGAATCAGCACAGCCTTAACATTGAGCTTTGAGATCATAGCCTTTGCATTGTCGAAGCCCATAGTCATGAAGGCAGTAGCCAAACCGTCAGCTAAAGAGCCGTCGGGATCAATGACAGTGACGGAGAGCAAATCATTCATAACAGACTGACCAGTTTTAGGGTCAAAGAAGTGAGAGTATTTCTTTCCGTCATGAATTTTATAACGCTCATAATTTCCAGAAGTTACAACAGAACAATCTCTGACGTTCACAATCAGTACAGGTGAACCATGAGGGTTAAGTGGATTACGAATACCGACTCTCCAGTCATTGCCTTCAAAGTTCTTCCCGACAACGCAAATATTCCCTCCCAAATCAATCAATGCGCTTTTTATTCCTTTACGCCTGAAGAGTTCCGCAATGGCATCACCAGCAAAGCCTTTCGCAATGCCGCCCAGATCCAGAAGACAGCCTTTATGTTTCAGAAAAATAGAATCAGAATCAAGGACGAGATTGCTAATATCAGAAAGTTTAACAGCTTCATCAATGCTTTCTTGTGAAGGAATAAGGCCGTCATCACGATTAATTTTCCAGATACGGGTTAAACTTCCGATGAGAGGATTAAATACGCCGCCAGTAGAATCATGAACGAGGCATGCTCTGCGAACGACATCAACGACATAATCAGGAACACTAACGCCCGATATTCCGGCCAAGTCATTAATGCGAGAAATATCCGAAGAAGGGTTATACATGGAGAGAGAGTTATCAAGAGTGGACAACAGAGCAAAAGCGTCATCAAGAAGTGTATTGTCATGACCTTTAAAGCCAATGCGTATGATTGTATTCATGGCCATAGCAGAACGTGAGAATACTTCTTCAGATCGTAAAGTATAGAGCAGGAGACCGGCCAGAAGAAGAACAAGAGCGGCGAAATATTTATATTTCAAATGCAATCACCTCAAAAGTATTATATACTACACAAATAAACCTCCAAAGGAGAGATAAAGAATGACATATGTCGGAATAGACGTAGGCGGGACGACAATCAAGGCAGGAGTAGTAGATGAAGGAGGAAATATACTCAGCTATGAATCAATCCCAACGCCAACATATCAGCCTCATGATGTAACGTTTGGGTACATATTGAATCTCATTCATGAAGTTGCGGCCTTATCTGGTATAAGCATGAGTGAAATAAAAGCTGTAGGGATAGGTTCACCAGGAAAGATAGATTATTCAAACGGAAGTGTAGTTTACAATAATAATCTTGGCTGGATTGACTTTCACATTTCAGAAATGCTTCATGAAGCGTTGAGTGTACCTGTAGTGCTTGAGAATGATGCAGACGCGGCGGCACTTGGAGAAGTAGTAGCAGGGAGTGCAAAGGGAGCAGGCAGTGCAATGATAATAACATTAGGCACAGGAGTAGGCACTGGCTATGTCATAAATGAAAAGATATTCAGAAGCTGTGAGTTCGGGCATATGGTGATACGTTCGGGAGGGCGAAAATGCACATGCGGACGTACAGGTTGCTTTGAAGCATATTGTTCAGCGACGGGGCTGATACGTTCAACGCTTGAGGCAGGAATAAAAGAGCCAGACGGAACAGTGAACGGGAAGACAGTATTTGACGCGGCAGATAATGGAAATGAGACTGCGAAGAAAATAATAGAAGAGTACACGAGTGATTTAGCATGCGGGATAGTGAACCTGATAAACGGATTACAGCCAGAAGTGATAAGTCTTGGAGGAGGAATAGCAAAGCAGGAAGAAAAATTGTTAGTTCCACTTAGAAAGAAGGTATATGCAGAGATGTATAAAGGATTAACCCAGCCCCGAATAGTGGCATGTACATTAGGATACAAGGCAGGGTTAATAGGAGCGGCGATGTCAGCTAGGCAATAAGGGCTATTGCGACATCATTAACGTTAGTTCCTGTTGGGCCAGTCATGAGGAGAGCGTCAGCCTGTTTGAGGGCATTATACGCGTCATTATCTTTCAGGACATCAGGAATGCTTATGCCTTTTGCTTTCAGGATTGCTTCTGTCTGACCGTCAACGATTCCTCCTGCTGCATCTGTTGGGCCATCGGTGCCGTCAGAACCCAGAGACGCGATAACTACACCGTCAAATCCAGCAATGCCCATTGAAGCAGAGAGAGCGAATTCCTGATTACGTCCGCCCATGCCCTTGCCTGTGAGATGAACGACAGTTTCACCGCCTGCAATCAAAGCACAGGGAGCATTGAGAGGTCTTCCTGAAGTTTTGATTTCACGTGCGATACTTGCCATGAATGAGCCAGCTTCACGAGCCTCACAAGTCATAGTAGTAGTGAGAACGAGGGGATTATATCCTTTTGATTTTGCGATTTCACATGCGGCCTGGCACAATGCGGTAACGCTTCCTGTGATGACAGCCGTAACATTGCTAAGTGCTTTAGGTGTTTCGTGAGCAAGAATGTTCAGGAGTTCAGGTTTTATTTTCAGGTTATATTTTTTCACGATTGCAAGTGCCTCTTCACTCGTTGACATATCAGGAGCAGCCGGGCCTGAAGCAATGCTGTCGAGCCTGTCACCAAGAACATCACTGAGGACGACCATAAATACATGAGCAGGTGAACATAATTCCGCGAACCTTCCGCCTTTTACTGATGATAAATGCTTGCGTATCGTGTTAATCTCCACGATGTCAGCACCGCATGCGAGAAGCTGAGACGTAATATCTTTCATGTCATCGAGGGTAACACCTTCAGCAGGGAGTTCAAAGAGAGCAGAGCCGCCACCACTCACAAGGAAGAGAACGGTATCATTATGTGATAAATTCTTCACGTGTTCAAGCAATGCCTTTGTGCCTTTGATTGTATTTTCATCAAGGACAGGATGACCAGCTTCGTATATTTCGAGGCCATGAATATCACCCATTGAATGATCGTACTTCGTAACAACAGCACCAGTGATACCAGAACCGAGAATATCACTTGCGGCTTTAGCCATTCTCCACGCGGCTTTACCGATTGAGCATACAATGATTTTTCCTTTGCCTTTTCGACTGGTGAACTCTGGATTGCTTAGGGCTTCTTTTACTGCGTTTTCTGGTAGGACAGCATTAATTGAGCAGTTAATGATGTCATGCATATCCTGTTTGAGGTTGCGCATGTAATGTTTCAAATCCTTTCATTATGTATAATGTAAAAATACAGTTTAATTTTATCACAGGAGATATTGACATGAAGAATGGTAGTATTTCAGTGTTGCCAGGTTTCAGGGACACAATTATTGATTCACTGAGGGGACTGGGAATAATTCTTGTTGTTATGGCTCATGTAACAGCAGGATTTGCATACAGTAATTTATCATCAGAGAGCATAGCATTCATTGGAGATTATATCGATGGATTTCACATGCCGTTGTTTTTTATCATATCCGGGTATGCACACGGAATGAAGGAAAGATTTTCATCAGGAGAAAGAATATGGCCGTATATCAGGAAAGACATAATTAATTTATATATTCCGGGATTGTATTTCTCGCTGTTATACTGGCTTCCGAAATATCTTTTTGGATCAAACCCGGCATTTGTTGCTGAAAATTTCAGAACGGTAAGCCTGAATGACCTTCTTAGAATTCCGTTATATGGCTTTAATTTATACTGGTTCCTGTGCACTATGTTTTTTGTGAAAGTTCTGCACATGTTCTTTGAGCGTTACGTAAAGCGAGAGAGTCTGCACTTTATATTCTGGCTGTTAATGTATTCAGTTGCGGTTATATTTTTCCTGAGAGATGAATTGAATCCTATTTTCAAAGAAGCGGCAGAATTTCTTCTGAGAGATGAAGAATATTTTTTCTCAGTATTTTACACTGGGATATATTTTCACATTGGTTTTATGATGAAGAAGTACTCATTTATACCGCAGAAAATTTCACTTGGAATAATACTATTTCTTGCTGGAACAGGATTTTTTGTGGCCTCACATTTTTACGAATTCAGGAACATATTCACTCGAACAGGTTCATCAATATGTATAACTCTTGCGTTGTTCATAATATTTTATGCGTTGAACATCAATTACAGAATTCTTGTTCTGTGTGGAATTAACAGCATGATTATATACTGCCTGCATAATCACATAGTAGCATTTTGCAGAGTTATGTTCAG
>CAJOLN010000024.1 GCA_905235395.1 uncultured Synergistales bacterium | reverse complement strand
TTCAGGGTTAGCTGCCTGTGCAATTTCTATGTCGCTTAATACTGCCATAATTCTTTATGCTTCCTTTCATGCTGAGAATTAAACCAGTATTTTATCAGATACATAAAGATATTCTAATACGCTCCTTTTCCCCATAAGACAGCCTTGACTGTTTTGACAAGAATTATAATATCAAGCCACACTGACCAGTTATGAATATAATATAAATCATAATCTATTTTCTGCTTGTAATTTTCCATATCATTACGTGCGCTTACCTGCCATAATCCGGTCATGCCGGGCTTAATGTGAAATATCTGCTGTGCTGTACTGTAGCCATAATATAAATCAATTTCCTTCTGAACAATCGGGCGAGGGCCTGCAAGACTCATCTCACCTTTGAGGACATTGAATAATTGAGGCAGTTCATCAAGACTTGTACGTCTCAGAAATTTTCCAATTTTCGTTACTCTTGGGTCATCTTTGAACTTGAATACTGCTTCAAATTCACGTTTTAATTTTTCATCTTTCATCATTTCCTTCAGAACTTCTTCTGCATTTGGAATCATGCTTCTGAACTTGTAAACATAAAACGGTTTCAAATTATGTCCTATTCTCTGATGCTTGAAAAATATATTTCCGTTGTCCTCAAGTTTAATTCTAACGGCAACATAAATCATTAACGGTGAGAAGAGTAACAGTGCAATGAATCCTCCAATGTAATCCATTATGCTTTTTATGAATCGATTCATAGGATTCAGGAGTCCCTGCGAAGCTGATATTACCGGAAGGCCATCAATACTTCTGATTGAGGCTGTGTATGTGTTGAGCATGTACATATCAGGAATATACAGCACACGGCTCACGTTCTCTTCAATCATATTGAGAATGTCCGCGAGAGTTTTACGTGACGCTGTTGGGATTGCTATCACTGCCTCGTCTGCATGAATCTCTGACTGTATGCGCTGAAAATCTGCGAGCTTTCCCAAAACAGGAATGCCGGCAATAATTTTCCCCTGCTTTGCTTCATCATCATCAAGAAATGCGGCAGCCCTTCTTGAAATAAACGGAGAAGATTTAATGCTGCCTGCAAACATTTCACCTGCTACACCGGCTCCAAGAATGATAACAGAAGTAGAGAGCAGGCCAAGTGAGAATAATATTCTTCGGAAAAAATATCTTGCCGTCAACACCAATGGTATGAAGAGAGCAATGGATATCATCACGAACATAAACGGTATTCTCAGTTTTGTGGTGTACATAAAGAGAATGCTGACCAGAAAAATAAACAGACATGAATGTAACACAGCATTCATCTCATCATGAAATGTCCATAACCTGAAGCCGTATAAATTTCCGAACAGAAAGAATGTAATCATAGTTCCGATTAAGAATGCGCGCACCTCAAATGTAAAATGCGAAGGAATGAATGAGATACAGAAGTTGTATATCAGAATATCAATTATTACCTGAATGATCGCAAATATGAATCTTAATGTGCGTCTCATTTCAGACGAAAAATTTTGATTCACTTTTTCAAATCTCCTCTCTGAATTCACTTAGACGTTCTGCAAGTCTTGTATTCCGTTCTATTATTTTGTTATTCTTGACCGCAATATATACCGCTTTTTTCTCACCAACAAGAAATAATCCCTTTTTTGCTCTCGTTACTCCTGTGTAAAGCAAATTTCTCTGAAGCATTATGTAATGTGTCATCATCAAAGGCATAACCACATACTGAAATTCACTGCCCTGTGATTTATGAATCGTGGCCGCATAAGCCAAAACAATTTCATCAAGCTCAGAGATGTCATACACAACTTCTCTGCCGTCAAAATTTACTGTCAGTTCATCATCATATTGATTTACTGATGATATGAATCCTATATCACCATTGAATACAGATTTTCCGTAATTATTTCTAATCTGCATGACTTTATCTTTCAATCGGAATTCTATTCCCGCATGTTTAAGACAAATTTTTTCTTTGTTCAATGCGTTCTGCAAAAGCTGATTAAGATTTGCTGCTCCGATTGCTCCGCGTCTCATAGGAGTTAAAACTTGTATATTCTCTATGCTGATTCCTTTTTTAGGCAGCGTTTCCGAACACAGTTTTACAATATGTTCTGCTGCGGCCTCGTTGTCTTCTTCCTCAGTGAAAACGAAATCTGAATTACTATCAGGAAGGTACGGCATATCACCATGATTTATTTTATGCGCATTGGTGATAATTCTGCTTTTTTGTGCCTGACGGAATATTTTTTCAAGCCTTATAGACGGAACGACTCCCGAAGCTAAAATATCAGACAGAACTTTTCCTGCGCCTATACTGGGCAATTGGTCAACATCTCCGACAAGAATCAGTGTCATGTTGTCAGGTATGGCTTTAAGGAGACTGTTCATGAGAAGAATATCAATCATTGAACATTCATCAACAATCAGAATATCACCGCGTAACGGGTTATCTTCATTGCGTTGGAATCCATCAGGCGGCCTCATCTCAAGAAGTCTGTGTATCGTCTTGGCCTCCATGTGTGTAACTTCGGACATTCGTTTTGCTGCTCTGCCTGTTGGAGCTGCGAGGAGAATTTTTGCTCCTGTTTCACGATACGCTCTTATGATCCCCAATGTCGTTGTAGTTTTTCCGGTGCCTGGCCCTCCTGTTAATACCAAAACTTTATTTTCTGATGCCTTTCGTATTGCTTCAAGCTGTGTTTCGTCATAATGTATTCTTTTAAAATCCGTGTCAGCGTATTCATCTATCTCAAATAAATTTCTTCGTGAGATTCGTTTTTTGCTCATCAATATCAATAATCTGTTTGCTGTTCCAACTTCTGAATAATAAAACATGGGCAGGTAAACAGCTTCATCTTCTGTCATGAGATCTTTGTTCTGAATCATTGTTTCCAGAGGTGCATATATGATATTTGGTTCTACTTCCAGAGTTTCAACGGCAGCATTTATCAGTTCCTCTTTAAACGCAAAGCAATGCCCGGCTTCAGAAAATTTATTCATAGTGTAGAGTATGCCGCTTCTAATACGTTCAAAGCATTCATGTTCAAAGCCAAGTCTCTCTGCAATGCTGTCAGCTATCCTGAAACCAACTCCCCAGATGTCATCAGCAAGACGGTAAGGATTTTCTTTAACGGCATCAATTGACTGGTCGCCGTATTGCTTGTAAATTTTTGCGGCTAAAGAAGTACTGACATCGTGAGCACTTAGAAATAACATAATATTTCTTATCTCTTTTTGTTCAGTCCAGCTCTTTTTGATTTTTTCTATTCTGACATCGCCGATGCCCTGAACTTCGGAAAGTCTGTCAGGGTCATCATCAATTATCTCAAGCGTTTTTGTTCCGAAATGCTCTGTTATACGTTCTGCAAACACTGGGCCTATACCTTTAATGAGACCGCTGCCCAAATATTTTTTTATGCCTTCTACTGTGGCAGGCAAAGTTTCTTCACAATGCTGAAATGCAAATTGCATTCCGTACTTAGAATGCATCTTCCATGAACCATAAAGTTTAAGAACGCTTCCTGTATATACTTTTGGTATGCTGCCTACCGCCGTAATAATTTCTCTTTTACCTTTTACGCGGCATTTAATTACTGAGAAACCGTTTTCATCATTATGAAATGTTATTCGTTCAATTATGCATTGAAGTGTTTCCATTTTTTATATTTTTACCTTAGTGATAAAGTTTATGAGAAGTATATTGATTCTAAAACTAATAAGCGAGGGATATGAAAAATTCCCCCGCCTGTAACTGCAATCTGTGAAAATTATTCCTGATGATGTGCAAGCATAACCGCGCCTGCAATCGACAATAATTTTGCTCTCGGTGAATCTGCTCTGCTCGTGAGTACTACAGGTGCTGATGCTCCGATGATGAGTCCTGCTGTCTCACTTCCCTTTGCAAAGAAACTGATTGATTTTGCGAGTGCGTTTCCGACTTCAATCTGCGGGACAAAGAGAATATCTGCATGACCAGCTACTGCGGATTTGATGTGCTTGATTCTCGCGGCTTCCTCATCAATTGCGTTGTCGAGTGCAAGAGGCCCATCAACTATACAATTCTTGAGCTGTCCTCGTGCATTCATCTGAACGAGTGCAGTTGCGTCTAATGTGCAGGGCATATCGGGGTTCACCATTTCGACTGCGGCGAGACATGCAACCTTCGGGGTCTCAACACCGAGTGAACGTGCAAAGTTTACTGTGTTCTGAACGATGTCAGCTTTCATCTTGAGGTCAGGATACATGTTGAATGCACCGTCAGCGATGAAGATCACTCTGTCATATCCTGGAATCGAATGGAAGTAGCAGTGTGATATTGCTCTCTTGCCGACTCTCAGACCGACTTCTTTGTTCAGCATTCCGCGAAGGAAATTGTCCGTGTGAAGCTGACCCTTCATGTAAATATCCGCACGCTTTGCTGATACTTCGGTCACTGCTATGATTCCGCAGGCTGCTTCGTTCGTCTCAGGGATGATGTGATAGTTCGCTTCTGCTGCTCCTGCTTCGGCTATGCATGCTTTGACCTTCTCAGGGTTTCCTACGAGTGTTGCATCAACGAGTCCCATTTTGCGGGCTTCTTCGATTGCGGAGATTAGTCCTGCGTCTTCTGCCATTGCTACTGATATTCGCTTACGGCCTTTCTCTGCACATAACTTCGTTGCTTCCTCGATTAACTGCGACAATGAACGAATCTGTTCCATGAAAATTTAACCTCCTGAATGAATTTTATGTTTCTATATGAAAACTTCAGAACATTACGCTCTGAAGGTATTTCTCTTATTCTATTATTCAAGCCATCTCTCAAGATATTTCGTGTAAAGCTCAAATAGTTTTTTCGTAGTGTTTCCTGGTTTGCCGTCTCCGATTGTTATTCCGCCTATCTTCACAACAGGCACTATCATCTTTATGCTTCCCGTAACGAATGCCTCTGATGAAACAGAAAGTTCTGACCATAACGGACATCTCTCAATGACATTAAAACCGTTTTCTCTCAAAAGTTCAATCACTGCACTTCTCGTTGTGCCTTTGAGAACTCTCGTTGTAGGTGCAGTGAGTATTGTTTTGTCATTCAGAACAAGAAAGAAATTGCTGTGTCCTGCTTCAGTTATCTCACCATTAGGGCAGTAGAGAATCTCATATGCTCCCGAAGGCATCTTGTATGTCGCACGGTAATTCACGCTCTTCACTTCGGGGTTATCGCGTCCGAATGTTACAGGTTCAAGAACAACTCCGCGCTCACGTTCTTCGGAAGTAATAAGTCCTGCCTTGTCGAAGATAACAAAAAATCTCGGCTCAGGGAAACAGCCTTTTTCAGAATCAAAATAATCTCCGCCGGTAAGAAATGTTCTTATTCTCACATCATGGCCTATCTTCGCAATTCCTTCACGCACTATATTCTTCATATATTCAACATCTGGAATATTCGCAATCCCGGACTCTTCTGCACTCTTTATGAATCTCTTCATGTGGGGCGTAAGCATTAAGGGCTTGAGGTTGAATGAAGCAAACGCCTCAAACACTCCTACACCGCGCTGAATGATTAAATCTGAAATTGGAAGTTTCGCGTCTTCTGGTTTAAGGAACTCGCCGTTGAGAAAACATAACAGCATAATAAAATATCACCTTTCTTCATTTCTTCGGAACATCTTTAGGTCTCACAAACGGATCTATATCTATCTTCTGTCCGAATGAGGCGGGCCTGTCCGAGAATGCATTGATCAGAAGTGAAATTCCAATCTCATCATCACCGTCAAATGTCCTGTCATTCTTGTAGTGCAAATCCCACGTCATGCAGTCCGTTACCCATTGAAGGCTGTACGTTACCTCATCAATCATGCTTTCGTCCAAATCATAGCTGCCTCGTACAGACGTATATACTTCGCGGCCAATAGGAAAACGAACCTTCTGATGAATTCTTTCACGTTCACGGTACAAATCCCATTGCATTGGACTTTCTCCCCAGACATATTGACGTTCATAGCCTGTTCCGAATTCAAATGCACCTATAGTATATCGCAATCCTGTAAAACTCCTCAGCATTTCGTGGTCTGCATCTTCACGATCGTAAAACCATAATGAGCCTTCAGTGTTTGAAAATATCTCAAATGTTCCGACTTTATTCAATGGCCTGTCGAAGTAATGCCTGAATCCAATTCCGTAACGTGATGTAATGTTACCGTCATCGACACCGTAAATCGTTTCAATATAACTTCCAAAATCTGCACGAAGCCTCAGCCATGAATACGGTGATGTTTTTATCCACGGTGCCCATATCACAAAATCAGGTCTGCGGTCTAATCTGCCTTTGAATTTGTTCAATGAGTCTTTACGGTCTGTGATGTATTCGTTCTTGCTCCACCTTAGTGCAGCGTCCCAGCCGTTATGTGAGTAATACAGTGATGCATATGGTCTCCAGACTTTTTCATCCCATACTTCATCCCATGAATTTTCAACTCCAATTTTAAATGAAAAATCATTATTCAGTTCCTGCTCAAGTTCAAACATTGATTCAAGTCCTGCTTTACTTGCATACATCAGACCTATTGAGAGTGATCCTGTTTCCCACCCTATAGTTCCGGTTATGCCTCCGCCTGTGCCTTTAACGTCGCTCCTCTGAAAATACGGAAGGAATGAGTATGTTGTTGCACTGCGTTTGATACTGACGACATAATTTAAAGGTGATGTGAAGAGATATGTATTGCCTAAATATACTCGCGGGGTCTTCGCTATTACTCTTTTACCTGGAATGAATGATATTGTCTTCGATTCTAATCTGTAGTGAGGGTGATCAAGTGCGCATGTTGTGAGTGATACCTGCCGCCATTGTACTATATAGTCTTCAGGGTTTCCTGTAACGAGTCCTCGTTCCTCTGCAAGTTCCCATGGGATAACGTCAATCTCTCCTCCTGAGACATAAAGCACTCCGCGATTCTCTCCTAAATGTACGCGTGTTGAAGGGCCGGTTAAGATTCCTTCTCCGCTGTTGAGATCATAATCAAGCTGATCGCCTCGCAAATATCTGTTTGCATATTTAATCGTAACTTTTTCATCTGGCAGTGGCATTGCATGAACTTTCTGTGTGTCTGCATTGTATTCTATGCGTTCGGCTTCTATGGTTGTGTCCTTGTATTTCAGTATTGCTTTTCCTTCTGCTGTTGCGTAACCTGTATCATCATTGAATGATACCCGATCTGCATTCAGGGTTACGGTTTCAGATTCGGAATTAGGCAGTGATGTTTTTTCTGCGGTGATGTCTCCGTAGTCTTCAATGTAATAATTTTCAAATTCAGCAGCATATAAAACTTCATTGATAGTGATTGAAATCACGAGCAACAATATTATTCTTTCAAAGGTTTTAGCCATTGGATTACGCCTCCATGGTCTAATAATATCACGCCTCTGTTATCAATGCTTGCATTTGGTGCGTTCAATGAGAGTTCTTCATCATAAATTGTGAGTCCTTCAGGGAAAGTTAGTGTGTTATTTTTTTCCTGCCAGTTTAATCTTTTGCCTTCAAGTTTCCATGTTCGGTTTTCATCTTTTAATGTTCCCAGCAAATCTGTAATGCTTGCTTCTTTAACGTCATGCGAATATATTCCTTCACGTCCGAAAAAATACCATTCGCCTTTATCGCCGCTAATCTGTCTGCGAATGTCGAGTGATTTAACGTTCACTACATCGCCGTCACGGTCTAAGTATGGAATTTTTATCCGCCACATATCACCAGAAACTTCACGTGATAGCTGAATGTTCTCCATGATTACGGCAGGAAGATTCATGATACTCTCACGGAGGACATCAACATCGAGTTCCATATCACGCATAGCGAATCGAACGAGCACGACGAGACCGAGAAAGAGAAAGCACATAATGAATTTAGGACGAGATATTTTTATTTTCATGATGGATTATTTCTTGTAGACATCTCCGCGTGAGGCGAGCATGTAAATGGAAAATATCTTCTCATCTTCATAAACATCTATCAGTAAACGCAATCCTCCTACCCTTAAGCGATAAGCATCTCTGCCAGTCAACGGCTTTATGTCGAGTGTCTCATGTTTATCTTCCAAATCACGGATTGCCTGTTTGATTCTTTCCTTATCAGGGTTAGGTATGTGTTCCAATTTTCGCTGTACGAGTTTATTGAGTACTACTTTCCACATGATATTCACCTCCTAAAGTCCCTTCATGAATTCTTCAAGCGTCAGGTAATTTCCATTCTTGAAATCCTCGCGCCCCTGTCTTAGTGCTTCTTCTTCCTCTTCTGTCAAAGGTGCATCCGCCCAGCTGTCATCGTCATCATCAAGAACGATATTGCCGGTATTAACAGTTCTTTCATTTTCTATTGCTGCTTTAGTCATTTAATTGAGTCTCCTTTAATTTACCTGTTATTGTTGCTGTCCAGCACACTGACATTCTCGAATTATTGTGCCATATGTGCTGGATAGAACATATTATTTCACTGTTTTATAGTTTTCGCTTGGTTCACCTGCTGAGTTGCTCAAGGCGTTTGAGTGCGTCTGTGCCTTCGAGTTTGCGATTTTTGCGTGCGTAATCAACAGCCATTTTGCCATCCTTGTCCTTCTGTTTAACGTATGAGCCTGCGTCAATGAGAGCGTTGACTGTTTTGGCATCTCCTTGCCACGCCGCAGCGCAGATTAATGCTGTACGGCCTCTATTGTTGGTTAAATCGTCAGCCCCAGCCTCGATGAGTGCATTGACGGTTTCTATACGGCTTTGCTCTGCTGCCTTCATTAAAGCAGTATAGCCGTCATTGGTCTTAGCGTTGAGATCAGCCCCAGCCTTTATGAGTGCATTGACGGCTTCTGTATGGCCATTCAATGCTGCCCACATAAGCGCAGTCCAGCCGTCATTGTTCTTAGCGTTGAGGTCAGCACCAGCCTTTATGAGTGCATTGGCGATTTCTGTGTGGCCGGTCGCTGCTGCCGACATAAGCGCAGTCAAGCTGTAATTGTCCTTAGCGTTGACATCAGCACCATGCTTCAGGAGTACTTCTACTGTGTCTGTGTGGCCGGTCCCTGCTGCCCACATTAAAGCCGTACTGCCGTCATTGTTCTTAGCGTTAACATCAGCCCCAGCCTTGATGAGTGCATTGACGGTTTCTGTACGGCCGTTCCTTTCTGCCAACATAAGTGCAGTCCAGCCCTTATTGTCCTTAACGTTGACATTAGTCCCTGAGTTTATAGCCTCAATAACACCCTGAGTATCCCCTGCTTTGCACATGTCCAAAAACTGCTGGTCGGAGATTGTTTTCTTCTTGAATGATGCACCCCATGACGGTACAGACATTACAGCGAGAAGAAAAACGGAAACAACGATTAACATTTTGCGGTTAAACATGATAATAAACCTCCTGAATTAAATTTGAAGTGCAAAAATTTTACCATATGACACGCCACGATGAACCTTCACGCGTAACTCCCAGCGTCCTCGTTACTACTGACCTGAACACCAATGTCTTCCTCGTTGTGATGACCTTCGCACGTTCCTCTCCAATCCAGTCTATTCTATAGTCGCTCCTGAGGCCCGAACGAAATCCTGAATCCTTCGCTACCTCCTTCGCAAAATTTTCTCGCGAGATTATCTTCTTTGAATTCTCTGATAACATATCATACATTTCATTTGAATTGTTATTCGACCATAACGTCAGGAATTTCCTCAGAACATTTTCACGGCTCACATATGCGTTGTCGATATTGGTCGGTCTTGCTGTCGTCAATGCAGGTGGATTGCTTCTCACATTCACATCATTGCTTCCGCGTTCTCGCACTGAATTCACGAAATCGGCCATGTCATTTGAACTTTCCTGAAAGAGCGGCTGAACTGGTCTCGGTGGTATTGCTGGCGGAGGAGGCGGTGTAGGTTTGGGTTTAGGCTTTGATCTTACTGCTGGTTCTCTCTTCGGTATGTTCACTACTACAACTTCAGGTTTCTTTTCTTCTTTGGGAGGCGTAACAGGTTCAGGAGGTGAGAATGAAAATATTCGTTCGGTTCGTCCCATTCCGTTTAACGCTATAACATAATCCTTGTTGCTTTGCTTCGGAAAGAACACGAGACCTTGAACGATTCCCTGAGACGGATTATCGAGACTGTTATCATATCGCGTAGGCTTTATGCGCTCACCTGTTGATGACAGCAATGATAGATTATCATTTACAGGCGACAAATTAACCGGCCTTGCACCAAATGAATATATGCTGACTAAAAATGTCTCTGATGAATCAAGTTGCAGTTCAGACACAAAATTTCTTCTGAACCTCTCACGTTCCGCATCACTCATTCCCGAACGCAATGCTTCTGCTTCCGTCCATGCTTCAACAATCTCATTGGGATAATGCACAATCCACACGAAGCAATCCTGTCCCCAATGCGAAGATGTCCAGCGTTCAAGAATTCTTATTGTCTCATCTTGGGCATTGAGTGCATAAGCTGAATGTGAAAGCGTAAAAAAAATACCCGCCGTAAAAATTACAGCGAGTAATGATATTTTCTTCTTCATGTTATCTTACCTGTTGTTCTGGAGGAAGTTCAAAGTCTCCGCCTGTAGGTGTATTTGCTCCGTATGCATTCTTGTTGAATACATCTCCCTTGATTATCGTATCTCTGTCAGGGTTATACGCGCCCGTTGATGATAAATCACTCTGAGGCTGTGGGGTCGTAATCACTGGCTCGGTAATCTGAATGCTAGAAGGAATTGGATATGCTGACACTACAATATCTCCTGATGTCTGAAGAAATGTAACTGAACCTTCAGGAATCTTTATAGAGTTTCCACGAATGAATACTCCGCTGACCAGTCCAACAGGGCCAAGCAATGCCGCTCCTGCGATGCTCACTGCTCCTGCTCCTATTACTGCTCCTTCTCCTCTGTCGCCTGCCCTGCGTGCCTCTTTTATCGCATTCTCTGCTTCCTTTCCTACGAATACAAGCGGCTTCTGAGGCCCAAGAGGTATTAACTCGTTGAACGATAATCTCACTTCGCCTGGTATACCGAACATTCTCGGACGCTTCACGTCACGCACTTCTGTTATGAGCAATGAGCCTGCCGGTGCAACAAGACACTGATTGACGATAATATCATTCGTAAGCTCAAGACGAACGTAATCACCCTTCTTCGATTTCGCAGGGCTTAACTCATCCATAAATCTGAATTTCATTATCGTGTTTCCGGGAAGCAATACAGACCGTGCGGTTACAGGATCCATTACGAGAGTCGCAAGAAGGCTCTCTACTCTCATTACGATTGGATTTCCGTTCCTTGATGCCCCTGTGAGATTCACTTCAAGGTCTTCAAGTCTTCTTGTCGCTGATTCTGATGCACGTATCTTCTTGTTCACTACCCATTCTGCTACTCCGAGCTTGAACATCATCGAAGGCTGTTCGTCAGTTCCAATCTCAAGAAACGTCAAGATTGCCGCGTGTCTCTCCGCTATCGTTCCCGGAAGACTGCGGCCAAAAAGGTCTTCTTCAACTTTCCCAAGCCTCTCGATTAGTCCTCCCTTTGCTACATAACCATAGATTATCTGCTCTATTCTTGCCATCATCTGACCTGATGAACCCTCAATAGAATTAGGATCAGGATCAGGTACTCCCTCAGAAGCAAGACACGCTGAAGATGTGAACACTAACATTAATGCCAGAAAAATTTTTGCTGTCCTCATTTTATCTTTTTATACCTCCTTTGCTCTTTGCCTCATATATTTTATTGACGCGTCTATGAATCCATCAAATAATGGGTGCGGTCTCACTGGCCGTGATTTGTATTCGCCGTGAAACTGACAGCCTACATACCAGTTATGATTTTCAAGTTCAACTATCTCTACTAAATCACGTTCTCTGCATACTCCTGCAACTTTCAGCCCGGCATTTTCGAGATTCTCACGGTACGCATTGTTGAATTCGTAACGGTGTCTGTGTCGTTCTGTGATTCGATTCACTCTGTATACTTTCTGTGAGTTCGTTCCTTCGGTTAAATCGCAGGGATATGCACCTAGTCTCATTGTCCCGCCTAAATCATGAAGATGTTCCTGCTCTTCCATTAAATGAATCACGGGGTGAATTGCCGCAGGGTTCATTTCTTTGCTGTGTGCACAATGAAGTTTGCATACGTTTCTTGCGAATTCAACTACCATCATCTGCATGCCTAAGCATATTCCAAAAATGGGAACGTTATTCTCACGCGCATATTTCGCCGTAAGTATCATACCTTCAACGCCTCTCACGCCAAATCCTCCGGGAATCAGAATTCCGTCTGCGAACTTCAAAATTTCTTCAGGGTTTCCATGTTCAATGTCTTCTGCTTCAACAGATACTATGTTCACTTTTACGTTATGTGCTATACCTGCATGATGAAGAGCCTCAACAACACTCAGATACGCGTCTTTATGCTGAACATATTTTCCGACAAGTGCAATCTTCACTTCTTCAGGAGCATTCATGTATCTGTCTGAAACTTTCTGCCAGTCGCTTAGGTCTGGTTCATTGTCGAGAGGCAATCCCAAGTTCCTTAGAATAAGCGTGTCTAAACCTTCTCTATGAAGACTTAAAGGTACATTATAAATTGTAGGTTCATCTTTGACTTCAATCACTGCTTCAACTGGAACATCACAGAACAACGCAATCTTATTCCTCATGCCTTTGTCCATCGGATAACTTGTTCTGCACACAAGTATGTTCGGAAGTATGCCTATGCGTCTTAGTTCCTGAACACTATGCTGTGTTGGTTTGGTCTTGAGTTCCTTTGCTGCTTCAAGATAAGGAATGAGTGTTACATGACAGTACACTACATTCTCACGTCCTACACGCACTGCCATTTGTCTTATTGCTTCGAGGAAAGGCTGACTCTCAATGTCTCCTACTGTGCCGCCAATCTCTACAATCAAAACATCAAGCCCTTCTCCAGCATGAATAATTCTGTCCTGAATCTCATTCGTGATATGGGGAATGACCTGAACAGTTCCGCCGAGATAATCTCCGCGACGTTCCTTCTGAATCACACTGGAATATATTTTACCTGTCGTGATTGAATTGCGTTCGCTTAATGTCTCATCTATGAATCTCTCATAGTGTCCTAAATCTAAATCTGTCTCTGCTCCGTCATCAGTAACAAAAACTTCACCGTGCTGAAATGGATTCATTGTTCCTGCATCAACATTGAGATACGGATCTATTTTAAGATTTGAGACTTTAAGACCGCGTTTTTTCAGGAGCGTACCAGTTGAACCGGCCGTTATTCCTTTTCCTAGTGATGATACTACTCCGCCTGTGATGAATACGTATTTTGACATTTTACCTTCCAAGATATTTTATCGGGTTTACGGGGCTGTTTCCATTGCGAACCTCAAAATGCAGGTGCGGCCCTGTTGATCGTCCTGTTGTGCCTATCTTCGCAATGACTTGACCTTGTGATACGTTTGCTCCCTTTCCTGCAAGGAGCGTACTGCAATGTGCATATAGCGTTGATTGTCCGTTTGAATGCTCAACTACTAAAACTTTTCCGTAGCCTCCCATCCAGCCGGAATATATTACTCTTCCTGTTCCTGCCGCCTTAATCGGATCATTCCTGTTCGCTTTGATGTCTATGCCTGTATGAAAGTCTCTGCGTCTCGTTATCGGGTGCTGTCTCCAGCCAAATGGGCTGTTTATCCTTCCCATGATAGGCCACCTGAATCCGCCTCTTGTCCTCTGAACTGCAACCTCACCTTTTGAAGGCTTCTCTATCTTCTCAAATTTCAATGAAGGCTTCTCTTTTGCAGGTGTCTTCTTTGCAGGTACAGGCTTCTTAGCTTCGGCAACTTTCACGTTATCATGATGCTCAATCAATCCTTCTGGACGTGCACCAGGCAGGAAAATTTCATCATCTGTTTTGAGTCCGGCAACATTAACTTCCGGATTTACCTGACGAACTTTATTGAGACTTACACCATAGCGTTTGCAGACTGCTTCAATCGTTTCACCTTTCTTCATAACATAAAATATGCCTTCCTGATTCGGGATTCGCAGTATTGCACCAGGCCTCAACCTCGCAGAAGTCTTGAATGTATTGCTTCCAACAAGTGTATCAAGCTCTATGTTCTGTGAGTTCGCAATTGACCATAAAGAATCTCCCTGTACAACTACATATGATTTCACTTTGAGAGGTTCTACTTTTTCCTTCGTCGCCGCAACTCTCATCTGTCTGGTTCTTACTTCATCTAATGTATCTTCAATTTTGTCTGAGTCATTTGGGATAAGTAAAAGCTGATTTTCTGAAAGTTTGTTTGCGTCTTTGAGTCCGTTTGCCCTGAGGATGTCCTGTGTTGTGATGTTTCCATATTCCTTCGCTATGTCTGATAGTGTCTCTCCGCTCTTCACTACATGTTCCTTCCAGAATGGGCCGGTCTCCTCAAGCACTGGCTGTTCTACTTCAATGTCTGGTGTATGCTTTATCGGAATGTCCTCCTCTTCTTCGTCATTCACCGGAAGTTTCGTTCCGTCATTATCTCTGGTTAATTGTATGCTCTCGTAATCCGATAAGTATTTGGGTAGAGGGCCGAATTCCTCAATGACTGTGCCGTTGTTCTTCGCTAAAAGATACTGGCTCTCCCGTTCAATTGGATCTTTGAGATGTGCTTCAAGTTCTGTTACTTCTACTGTGATTAGATTGCCGGTGATTAGATTCTCGTCTGCATTGTCTCCCCATGCTGCCGTTACGCCGGTATCAGGTGAGAAGCTGAAGTGTCCTGCGGAAAACATCAGGAATGAAGCTAATCCGAATGTAAGACATACTATTAAACCAAATGCCCAGCAGAAACCTACAGATGCTCCTGCATGATTGTTGTGGCTTGAATTCTTCTTGCTGTTACGCGATGCCTTTACGTAAGAAGATGAATTCATCTGCCTCTCGCGACCTGATTTCAAAAAAATTCCTCCCGACCTGCCGCCGCAAAATTAAAATATACGATTAGCTACGACATGTTAAATTTTTTTATGATACCTTTCAAATCAAATTTTAAAATTAAATATTGAATGTAGGTATTATAGCATAATTCACTGTCACGTAAAATACTTAATCACTAATCTGCAATGACTGTGAGAACTGCCGTACCCCACGCAAATTTTTGGCTATTATAACACAGCACTTTTAAAGACTATGACAGTGATTTACTTATTTCTTCAACCCATGATGACCATACACGTCTAAGTCTGTCAGATAATCTTCGCGTGAGTGAACTCGATACTCCTGCACTGTTCACTGATACTGCAATGTTCTCATGTGCAATCAATGACGGAAAAAAGAAATCACATTCACTCTGAGAGTCAGAGACATTCACGGGTATTCCTTTTGACTTCGCGATGTCATGAATTAGCCTGTTCGTCTCTCGCGAATCCGTTGCCGCAATCACAAATATAAATCCCGAATCTATATCGTCAGGTTCAAACGCTCGTGTAATTTTCTCTGTGCATTCCGGGAATTCATCAATGAATTCACAACTTACAGCATGAACTTTAGCTCCGCATGTCAGTAACGTCTTTGCCCTTCGTGATGCTACTTGGCCTCCGCCGATGATTAATACATTCTTATCATGAATATCAATCATCATGGGAAAAAATGGAGGACGAGATTCATTTTGCAATTATGTTATGCCTCCTGTGATAATAATTTTTGCTATCATAATATACATCAATAATCTTCAGGAGGTGTTTATGATAATGAAAAGGAAATTGTGTTCTGCAATTCTGATTCTGATTCTGTCTTGCGGAATTGCTGAGGCATTAATACGCGACGGAAGTATAAGAGGCAAATCGGGATTATCATTCAGCAGTATAAGATATAGTTTCAGGACGCTTGATGTAACAATCAGGAACAGAACGAAATATAATGTGAACTTCGGAGGGACTATGATATTTCGTGATAAGAACTATAAGGTCATAGCGAAGGCTGAACTAATGAACGCAAAGATAAAGAGACATTCATCGAGAAAGTATAGGGCATTCTTCAGTTATGGCAGCGGACATGAGGCAGAATCTGCGAAATATCTTGACTGGGAATTTTGATTAATGGGCAAACAGTACAGCCGCAGAGAACTAATCACAATAGCTCTGCAAATGGGTTGGACAATCAATGAGAAGCGCGGCAAAGGCAGTCATGCAATGATGATAAAAGAAGGTGAACGTCCTTTTCCAATACCCAGAAAATTATCATCAGGAGTTCATGACATGATAAAGAAGCGTCTTGGCATTAAAGATTAAATATTGGGAGGCAGAATAATAATGACATACCCGAAATATTATATGTATCCTGCAATATTTCAGCCTGATGGTGATATGTGGACTGTAACGTTTCCAGATATAGATAATGCATTCACATCGTCAGACAGTATTGAAGAAGCAATAATTGATGCAAGATCAGTTCTTGAAGACTGCATGTATTTCAGGGAAACACAGAATGATGAAATCCCTGAACCCTCATCTATGAATGAGCTTCAATGTCCTTCAGGAGGAATGATTCAAATGGTAGCGGCATCAATGCAGGAAGTTCGTCATTTATGGGAAACAGATATTGCTGATACTGCCGCAGTTTCAGCATGAAAGGCTAATAGAATGAGAAAATTTTTATGTGCATTAATCCTTCTCGCCTGCATGTCATCATCAGCAATTGCAGCAAACAGTTCTGACGCATTCATGTCGCTGAAATTCGGTCTGAAGTATGAACGTGTTCAGAAACGCATGGAGAGGAGCGGAGCAAAAGCAACAATACCGCGAAAAGAGACATTAACAATGGAAGGAATGTTTGAAGGTTATCCGGCAATGTTCGTGTTCGGGTTCTACAAGAATAAACTTCTGAAATCAAAAGCAGTGTATCTTCTCAGTCTCGGCGATAAAGACAGGGACGCAAAATTTTATGATTCTCTTCGTAGATCCGTCAACGCATTCTACGGTTCAGGCCATGAGACACCAACAGCAAACACTCGCGACAAAAGGAAACTGACGTTACGCAACGTATGGACACCAGACAGGTATACGACCATAACGCTGACGTATAACCCTGAGATGTCAAAGAAGTTACCTGGAACATCAATAAGCAGTCGTTTCCTTCAATTTATATATACATACAGCAAGTGGGACTAAAAGAATCAATCCCTCAACCGTAAAAGGCTGGGGGATTTTATGTTTATGATTCTATGACCGTTCCATGTGATGAGCAGTTCAGAACGAAAAAATGTGATGCCGCTCCTCCGTCAGTGAATATTCTGCACATAGCCTGAGACAATTTACCCGCGAGGCCATGAACAATAGCAATCATCGTAGGGCCTGAACCAGATATTGCAGTAGCAACGCAGTCAGGGTGATTCGCAATCTCACTGAAGAATTTTTCACCAGTTGAACCAGGAAACAGTTTTGCTCTATGTGGCTGATGTAACCTGTCCTCCATTCCAACACGCAATAAATCCCAGCGTCCCATTGCCCACGCAGCACATAATATACTCGCATGACTTACATTGAAGACTGCATCACGGAACGGAACACTCTCAGGAAGAATCCTCCTTGCGTCTTCAGTGTGAACTTCAAAGTCCGGGACTGCGGCAATAACATTCAAATCATCGGGCAGTGCAGGAAGTCGAACATAACGCAATGATTCTCCGTCCCAGCATGAAACCGTCATGCCTCCTATGTAACACGGAACTACATTATCGGGATGTCCTTCTATCTTCGTCATCACTCGCAGTAATTCAGCTTCAGGAAGATTCAACCCTGATAACACATTTGCGATAGCTACACCTGCAACTACAGCAGTCGATGAACTTCCTAGTCCACGATTCAAAGGTACGGCATTACAGCTCTCGAATGAAAATCCATGAATCGGTACGTTCCATTCATTGCATGCTTTGATGTAGCTCGTAACAAGCATATTCTTTCGTGCATCTTTGAGTTCATCGGCTCCCTCTCCGTAAATATCGCACGTGTACTCTCCTTCAGGCAAAATCTCTTTGACCGTGAATATATTGTAGAGCGTTAATGCCATTCCCAGAGTGTCGAAACCTGAACCTAAGTTTGCAGTTGTAGCAGGAACTTTCAGACGTATCATTTCGATTCAAGCACCCGCATTAATTCTTCGAGTGTATCATTAATCTCTATTGGCTTTCCGACTTGCGACATGGCCGTATTGGGGTCTTTAAGTCCATTTCCTGTGAGTATCATCGTTACTGTTATTCCTTCTGGCAGTCTTCCTTCACGCTTCAGCTTCATCAATCCCGCAAGTGGTGCACATGATGCAGGTTCTGCGAAAACTCCTCCTTCAGACGCAAGTAATCTTTGAGCTTCGAGAATCTCATCATCAGTTACGGAATTGAATTCACCATGCGATTCACTAACTGCCGCACGTGCTAAGTGTGCACTCACTGGATTTCCGATTCGTATTGCTGTTGCGATTGTCTCAGGGTTTGGACATGGCTGATTCGTTACGAGAGGTGCTGCACCTGCCGCCTGAAATCCCATCATTCGAGGAAGTGAATCAATTTTGCCGAGCTTCTGATATTCATTGTATCCTGCCCAATATGCTGATATATTTCCCGCATTGCCTACAGGGATTGCATGCCAGTCCGGTGCTTTTCCTAATACATCGCATATCTCCCATGCTCCTGAACGCTGTCCGATTAAACGATACGGATTCACACTGTTCACCATTGCACAGCCTGTTTTCTCTGCTCCTTCACGAGCGAGTTCAAGTGCTCTGTCGAAATTCCCTTTGACTGCGATAACTTTTGCTCCGTACATCAATGCCTGTGCAAGTTTCCCTAACGCTACCTTTCCCGCAGGCAGTAAGACGAAACACGGTATGCCCTGTGAAGCTGCATATGCTGCCGCTGATGCTGAAGTGTTGCCGGTTGATGCGCAGATGACTGCACGTTTACCTTCTTCGAGTGCCTTTGCGACTGCGAGAACCATTCCCCTATCTTTGAATGATCCTGAAGGATTGCACCCTTCAAATTTTCCGTAAAGATTTATTCCGAGCCTCTTGTTGATTCTTGGAAGAGGGATTAATGGTGTCATTCCTTCTTCGAGATTCACGATTGGTGTCGCGTCTGTTATGGGAAAAAGTTCACGGTAATGTTTCAGTACTCCCATTATGATTATGCCTCCTGAGTGAATTTTTTAGTAACATTATATCCTCTCTGAAACATTCAGCTAAATCTTCTTTGCTGACAATGGCCATGTACTAATCACTCCTCATTGATATAATTTCAGCATCATAAAGGAGATTCATTTATCATGAAGGCAGTTATGACAGTATCAGCTCATGACAGAGTAGGAATCATCGCAAGCGTATGTACCCTACTTTCTGACATGGGCGTAAACATTCTCGATTTGAATCAGACAGTTATGCAGGGAATATTCACCATGACATTGCTCGTTGATACATCAACATCATCATACACATTCGATGAAATACGCTCGGCAATCATAAAACGCGGTGAATCAGAACAGCTCACTATTCACATTCAGCGCACGGATATTTTCGACGCTATGCACAGGGTGTAAATCATCATGCTCAATATCTCAGACATAATGCAGACGGTCAGCATGATAGATCATCAGCACCTGGACATCAGAACTATCACTCTCGGAATTTCACTTTATGACTGCGCACACCCCGACATAAAGACATGCTCACGAAAAATTTACGATAAGATATGCAATAAGGCAGAACATCTTGTAGAAGTTGGGAATGAAATTGAACGCGAGTACGGAATTCCAATCATCAATAAGAGAATATCCGTAACACCAATCGCGAACATTGCGGCATCATGTGATAGTGAAGATTATTCCGTGATTGGTCATGCACTTGATGATTCAGCGAAGACATGCGGAGTGAATTTCATAGGAGGATTCTCATCACTAGTTCAGAAGGGATTCACGAATTCAGATTTGCGTCTGATAAATTCAATTCCTGAGACGTTATCATCAACTGAGCTTGTATGTTCAAGTGTGAATGTCGCAACCACACGAGCAGGCATAAACATGGACGCAGTTGCAATTATGGGACGAATCATAAAACGCACTTCTGAACTCACAGCTAAAGATGACGGCATTGGGTGTGCAAAGCTAGTAGTCTTCGCTAATGCAGTTGAGGATAATCCCTTCATGGCCGGAGCGTTTCACGGTGAAGGTGAAGCTGAATGCGTCATCAATGTTGGTGTATCAGGGCCAGGTGTAGTGTATCGTGCATTGAAAGATGTTAAAGGTGAGAGCTTTGATGTTCTTGCTGAGACAATTAAACGTACAGCCTTCAGAATCACTCGAATGGGTCAGGTTGTAGCTCATGCCGCGTCTGAACGTCTTAATGTCCCATTCGGAATCGTTGATCTCTCACTTGCTCCAACACCTGCACAGGGTGATTCAGTTGCGCGTATACTCGAAGAAATGGGGCTTGAGGTCTGCGGTACACACGGAACGACAGCGGCACTTGCATTGCTGAATGATGC
>CAJOLN010000023.1 GCA_905235395.1 uncultured Synergistales bacterium | reverse complement strand
AACTTGCATGATGTTGTTCCTTCGGGTGCAGCATTGATGAGTTCATCAGGGATTAATGAACTGTCATTGACATCATCGACTATTCCAAGTGTGAAATTGTCGCGCGGCTCAAAGAGTTTCAGGTTGTCGAAACATGCTTTGAGGTCTGAAGGTGTTGTATCCTTTGAACCTAAACCATAACGTCCGCCTACAATCTTCGGGGCTTTCTTCATTCCAACGAATAATGAGCATACATCTTCGTATAACGGCCCGCCAAGTGCTCCGACTTCCTTCACACGATCAAGAACCGCAATTGCCTTCACTGTTCTGGGAAGTGCTCTGAAGAAATATTTCGGTGAGAATGGACGATAAAGATGTACTTCAATTACTCCAACCTTTTCGCCTCTCGCGTTCAGATAATCTACTGTCTCTTCGATTGCCTGACATACTGAACCCATTGCTACAAGTACTCTGTCTGCATCTGGTGCACCGTAATAATTGAACGGGTGATACTCTCTTCCGCAGATACCCTTGATGTCCTTCATGTATCCCGCTACTATGTCAGGTACTTTGTCGTAGAATGGCTGTGACGCTTCTTTTGCTTGGAAGAATATATCAGGGTTCTGTGCTGTACCCTTCGTATACGGCTTCTCAGGTCTCATTGAACGGTCTCTGAATGCCGCTATTGCATCATAGTCTACAAGTTTCGCCAGGTCTGCATAGTCGAACGCATCAATCTTCTGAATCTCATGTGATGTCCTGAATCCGTCAAAGAAATTCAATACTGGTACACTTGATTTGATTGCTGAAAGGTGTGCTACTGCCGCCATGTCGTGAGCTTCCTGTACACTTCCGCCTGCAAGCATTGTGAAGCCCGTCATACGTGTTGACATTACATCTGAATGATCTCCGAAAATTGAGAGTGCATGCATTGCTATTGCTCTTGCTGTTACGTGGAATACTCCGGGCAATAACTCTCCTGCTATTTTGTACATGTTCGGAATCATGAGAAGCAATCCCTGTGAAGCTGTATATGTGCTTGCGAGTGCTCCTGCTGATAATGCTCCGTGACATGCTCCTGCTGCTCCTGCTTCACTCTGCATCTCTGTGACTTTCACTGTATGACCGAAAATATTCTTACGGCCATGTGCTGCCCATTCATCAATATGTTCGGGCATAGGTGATGACGGTGTGATCGGGTAAATCGTCGCCATCTCAGAGAAGGCATATGCTACATGTGCAACTGCCTCGTTTCCGTCCATCGTTTTCCAATTACGCTTATATGCCATAAAAGAAAAACCCTCCCTCTGTAATTTTTTTCTCTGGATAAAATTAAAAGTAATGTGTTGCGATTGATTTTACTACAAAAAATTAAATCATGAAATAAAATATACTGCATAAAAATTTTTTCCTAACAGGAGGTATCAATCATACATGCTCAATAAGGCAATCAATAATTATTTGCAATCTGAGCCTCAAAAAAATTGTTGCTGGTTCAATCACCATTGGCTAACAAGAATCGAATTCAATAATCTAATCGACAAATTGTCTGTTGTTCTCAAAAATTCAGGTTTCACTCATGGTCAGCGTCTCGCTTCTCTCCTTCCTAATTCTCCCGTCACTCTCGCGCTCATTGCCGCAACATGGAGAGTAGGCGGTGTATTCTGCCCACTCAATCCTCAATCAGGTGAGGCATCTCTCATCAAAACTTTAGACATGCTGAAGCCATTCTCCGTCATAATCCCTCAAAGCATCAGTCCTAAACTTCTTGACGCTCTCAATTCTTCTTCTTGGCCTTCCTCCATTCTTCCACTTGATACCCTCTCAGGCATTGAAACAATTTCAGGCAGAATGCAGCAATCAGATGATTATGATAAATCTCTCGCCGTCATCTTCTCCACCTCTGGCACTACTGGTGAACCTAAAGCTGTTCCTCTCACTCATGCAAACATTCTCGACAACATTAATGCCTGCCTCGAACATGTTCCTGATCTCAATCCGTCCGATTGCCTCCTCAATGTCTTACCGAATTTTCATGCGTTCGGTTTCACCATTTGCTGTATACTTCCATTTGTATTAGGTGCATCTCAGGTTCTCCTCACTTCCTTTATGCCTCCGTCTAATGTCATTAAGGCTATTGAGGAAACTCATCCGACTGTTCTTCTGCTCGTACCTACAATGCTGGGGTTCACTGCATCATTGCTTGAACGCATTAACATGAAACTCTCAGGAATAAAATTGCTCATTGCTGGAGGCGATAGATACAATACGAAAATGGACGACAGAGTTACACGTGCATTCGGTGTACCCGTGATTGAAGGTTACGGCATCACTGAATGTTCTCCTGTTCTCGCGGTCAATCCAAGTCCTGAAGTTCGTAAACTTGGTACAGTTGGCCCGGCATTGCCGCGTTTCGAGTTGCAGTTACGTTCTGAGAATGGTGAATTGCAAAATATTCCAGGTGAAGGCGTATTATGGGTACGAGGGCCGTCAGTGACATCAGGGTATTATCATGCTGAAGAAGTTACGCGTGAACGTTTTGTTAATGGGTGGTTCAATACAGGAGACTATGTGAAGATAGATGAAGACGGTTACATAAGTGTATTAGACCGAGTGACAGATATCATCATAGTAGGAGGTTTCAATGTCTACCCGCAGGAAGTTGAGGCAGTACTGAATGATCATGAGGGAGTGAACACGGCAGTAGTGACAGGAATGCCGAATGACATAAGCGGAGAAGTCCCAAAAGCGTATATAATCAGGAATGCAGGGGTTGAAGTGAGTGAAAATGAACTCATAAAATACTGCAAAGAGAGATTATCACATTACAAAGTGCCAAGAGCAATTGAATTTGTGGAAAGTCTTCCGGTATCATCAACAGGGAAGATATTGAGGCGAGTATTAAGACAACAGGAAAGGGAGAAAAAAGCATGAGGCTTGAGGAAATCATCATACCCAAATTGAATGAGAGCAGGGAGAAAGAAAATTACTGGTATAACGGAGAATGGCACAAGCGTTCAGAAATGCTGAAACTCATTGAGAGTTGTGAAAATTCATTGAGGCGTTCAGGATTTTCACGAGGTCAGCGATTGGTCGTTATGCTGAGGAATTCACCATTGATACCAGCGTTGTCACTTGCAGTATGGAAACTTGGCGGAGTGTTCTGTCCATTGAATGAGAAGGCGGGAATACCGTCATTGAAGGGGACATTGAAGCTCATTCGACCGTTTGCATTGATAGCGGAACATGAAATCCCTGAACTCTCAGAGGAATGGCCATGTGTGACAGTGAATCTGAATGACACAGAGCTGCCTGAATTCAAGGGTAAGATACAGCCGGAAGAACCAGATGAATACGCTGTAATATTTGCGACATCAGGGACAACTGGAAATCCGAAAGCGGTGCCATTGACGCATGGAAATATCATAAATAACTGTGAAGTAACAAAAGAAATGATATCATCAATCACGAAAGATGATACGATATTAACAGTCTTGCCGAATTTTCATTCTTTTGGCTACACAGTCACAATAATTCTTCCGCTCACCATAGGTGCAAAGACCGCAATAGTGCCTTCATTTCTGCCTCCAGCGGAGACGATAAGGGCATTGACTGAGGCGAAAATAGATGTGATGTTTGTAGTGCCTGCAATAGTTTCATTTTTGCTGATGAGTGTTGAAAAGGGAAAATTGCCGTCTGAAATTCTTAGGGATATACGAATAATCTGCACAGGCGGAGACAGGTTGAATCCGAACATTCATAACATGGCGATGAAATTGTTAGGGCGAGATGTAATGGAAGGTTACGGATTGACGGAGACCTCACCGGTAATATGTGTAAATCACTCATGCGAAGATCAGAAACATGGAACGGTAGGGCCAGTATTGTCTGGCTATGAATACTGCATAAGGACGCGTGAAGGCCAAGATACGGAAGCAAAAGAAGGAGTATTATGGGTGAGAGGGCCAAGTGTAACACCTGGTTATCTGCATGCACCAGAAATCACGGCAGAACGTTTTGATGCAGAGGGTTGGTTTAACACAGGGGATTATGTTCGGATAGACGAAGAGGGCTATGTGAGCATATTAGATCGCGTGACGGACATAATCATAGTTGGAGGATTTAACGTATACCCGCAGGAAGTTGAGAAAATATTATCGGAACATGAAGCGGTGAATTCAGCGGTAGTAGTTGGAATGCCGCATGAAATCAACGGAGAAATTCCAAAGGCATATGTGCAGTTGAAGGACGGAGCCAAAGTGACGGAACGAGACATAATAAAGTATGCGAAGGAAAGGCTAGCACATTTCAAAGTGCCGAGAAGTGTAGAATTCGTAGAAGAATTTCCGTTATCAGGAGCCGGTAAGATACTCAGGCGAGTATTAAGGGAACGAGCGCGTCAATGAAGATAGTGACATACAATGTGAATTCAGTACGTTCACGCCTGCATATACTTGAACATTGGATAACTGAATTCCAGCCTGATATGATGTTCATGCAGGAGACGAGGACAATGGATAGTACATTTCCTGAAGAATTTTTTTCTAAATTAGGATATCGTTCATACTATCACGGCGAGAAAATGCACAACGGAGTAGCAGTAGCGGTGAAAGACAGGGACGTAGAAGTGACATACGGCTTTGATGACGGTGAATATGCTACGCGAGTGCAGACATTGAGATACGGGGACATAGTGATACTGAACACGTATGTACCGCAGGGGAAGGAGATGACACACCCAGATTACGAGACAAAGAAGAAATTTCTAAAGAGGGTACGAGAGATTATAGAACGTAATCTTGAAAAACGTTTTATCTGGTTAGGAGACCTGAACGTAGCACCGGAAGCCATAGATGTAACCAATCCGGAAAAGAAGAAGCAGCATGTATGTTTCTGCGAAGAGATACGGGAGATATTTGCAGAAACGAGACGCGGATTAACGGACATACTCAGGAAGTTTCACCCAAAAGAAAGGATATATACATTCTATGATTATCGTGTGAAAGAAGCGGTGAAACGAGGTATAGGCTGGAGGATAGACCATATGCTTGCCTCACCTGAAGCAGCGGAACGAGCAGTGTCATGCAATTCAGATGAGAGAGTGAGAGAGTGTGAGAGACCTTCGGATCATGTACCATTGACAGGGGAGTATGATATGTAAGAAAAAGGTGTTGAGGAAATGGAAAGTGATGAGCTATCGTTACTGAAGAAGTTAATAGTCTTATGGAACAGCCGGAGACTGATATTATTTTTGACGATAATATCAGGTATAGTTTCAGGAATATATGCGTTTTATATTCCGCCAGTCTACAAAGCTGAATGTTATTTTCTGCCGCCCAATCAGGATATGAATCGAATAAGTTCATTAAGCGGAAACATGATGAATAATATGATGTCAGTAACGCCTGAACGAGTAGGAGGAGTAGCGGATTTAGCGGGATTGCCGACAACGGTGACTGGTGGACAAATGGTATTAGGGATACTGAAGAGGAATGTAGTTTTAGACGAAATAATAGAGAGATTTGCATTAATGGAGATATACGAGCAGGAATACAAATCTCGAATGCGCGAGAAACTACTGAAGGACATACTAGAGACGACAGAGGATCCAAAGAGCGGGATAATCAGCGTATCAGTATTAGATGAAGACCCTAATAGAGCGTCAGAGATGGCGAATGCGCTTGTAGAAGTCTTGCAGGCGAAGATGTTAGACTTGTCACTGAATGAAGCAGTACAGCGCAGGATATTCTTTGAGGGACAGGTAGAGAAGAGCCGAGAAGCGTTGAACAAGGCGGAAGCAGAGATGTTAGCGTATCAGGAAGAGTCAGGTTCAGCGATACCTGAATCGCAATTGCAGGCGAGACTGAAGTCGATCACGGAACTTCAACAGCAGATAATCGCGAAGAATTCAGAGATATCAGCATTATTGACGTATGCGAGGGAGGATAACCCCAAAGTGAAGGCGGCCCGTTCGCAGTTAGAGACATTGACGAATGAATTAGCGAAACTAGAGAGTGAACAGCGTTCATCAACGCCTCAGCTGAGTGTAGAATATCAGAGGTATGCGATGAATTTGCATTTAGCGACAACGGCATACGAAGTAGTATTAAAGCAGTATGAAAATGCGAAGATAGATGAAGCGCAGGGATTTTTTCCGTTGCAGGTAGTGGATTACGCAACGCCTCCAGATTTCAGATATAAGCCAAGCCGTTCAAAAATGATACTTATTGGAATGTTTTTAGGAATGCTGATAGGTTGTATGATAGCGGTATTTGGTGAATTCCGTGAGAACATGAAAGTGAAATTTCAGGAATACGCCCCGCAGATTGAGCGAAAAAAGAGTTTATTGCCTTTTACGTTTCTGATAATTTCAACTGCACTGATATTTTTTCTGACATTTCAGTCAAAACTTGACACGGAGGCAGTGAGTGGAAAATTTCAGGGAATGCTCATGAGTTTCTTTGAGAATGGATATATTCCTGAATGGGTAAATAACATGATATTTCTGAGGGCATTTGCTCATTTTCCGTTATATTTCTTTCTGTCAGTCTGTGCGTTTACATCATTTTATCTTTATGGCATGACGTTAGGACGTTCACTTGCGATATCGTTAGTTCTGAGTTCATGCATAGGGCTGTTAGACGAAACGGTGAAGATATTTATTCCAGGCCGAGAGTTTGATATCGTGGACTGGGTAATAGATATAGCGGGGATAATTTCAGGAGGTATAACGTCAGCGATAGTGACGAAGATATTTGGGAGGTGGAGGAATGAGGAAAGCGATTAAGAGGCTGTTAGACATAATAGGCGGAACACTTGCGTTGATATTGCTGTCACCAGTGATGATATGGGCGGCAATAAAGATACGTTTAGAGGACAAAGGGCCAGTGATGTTCAAACAGGAGAGGATAGGGAAGGATTTAAAGCCATTTATGACGTATAAATTCCGGACAATGTTTATGGATGCTGAGGCGAGGGCGCAGATATTATTTAGAGATGAGCAGATAAAGGAAGACTATGAAGAGGGAGCGAAGATGAAGAAAGACCCCAGACTAACGAACATCGGGGCATTTCTTAGGCGAACAAGCATAGATGAACTTCCGCAGCTGTTCAATGTTCTAAAGGGTGAAATGAGCTTAATCGGGCCACGTCCGTTATTGGCTGATGACGCGGCATTATGTTACGGGAAATATGCAGGGAAGGTATTCGTAATGAAGCCAGGAATGACAGGTTTATGGCAGGTAATGGGACGGAGTGATACGGATATAGAATTCAGGCGGAAGATAAATCTGTATTACGCGAGGAAATGGTCATTATGTCTTGATTTCTGGATAGCTCTGCGAACGTTGAAGACAGTCTCGAAAGGTGAAGGAGCATATTGAGTTTAATATCGAAGGCCCTTATAGCGGGAGAGGCAATACTGCGTGGAATGATGTACAGGTCAAAGCCAGTGAAAAGCCAGCGAGTGATAGTGATAATGCACCAGCTATTTGGAGATGCAATAGTGATAAGCGATTCACTTTTTGAATACACGAAGCTCTATGAAGATGTAAAGTTTTTAGCTCGTCCATCGGTAATAGAATTCATGCGTTCAGTAGTTCCGAATGCAAATGAACTGAGATTTGAGGCTGTAGATTTCACGAGATACATAGAGGATTACGGGTATTATCGGGAGATATCATCGAGATACAGGAATGAGGCAGACATATTGATAGTGCCTGCGACAAGTCCCGGAGCCGAGATATTTTCATGTTCAAGCAATGCGTCAAGAAAGATAGCGTCAGTGCGTGCAAAGGACATAACGAATTCAGTATTAATGAGAATGCTTTCAAAGTATGCATACACAGAGAAAATCCGGCCAAACCCACAAGAAATGACATTACAGCGTCACCGTCAGCTAATAAATTATCTAGGCAATACGAAATTTCAGGCGAGACTTCCAAGATTAAACCCAGAACCTAAAATCATAAATGAGGAAAGATACTGCGTAATGTGTTTAGGAGCGTCAAAATCAGAAAGGTGGTGGCCGATTGAGAGATTTTCGGAGATAATAGATTTTGTGAACGAAGACCTGAACATGAACGTGCATTTATGCGGAGGCCCGGCGGAACAGGAATTAGAGGCCAAGTTGAAGGTGCGAAATCCAGAAAGATTAATCAGTCATGCAGGGAAGACGAATTTCCGGGAATGGTCATCAATCGTACAGCATGCGAGCTTATACGTAGGCAATGACAGCGGGACGGCACATTTAGCGGCGGCACATCGGGTACGAAGTGTATGTATCATAGGTGATTACGAGTTTGTGATATTCCCGTACAAAGTAGACGTATTAGAACCAGATGACAGATTACCGTTATGTGTATATAAGCGCATGGCCTGTGAGAATTGCCGAGACATTGGCTACTACACCGGGAGCAGTAATCCCGAATGCATGAGGCAAATACGAGCAGGCAAGTGTGCAATATGCATAGATGCAGTGACATCGGACGAAGTGAAGGCGGCAATCCTTGAAGTAATGAAAGAAGGTTAAGACATGGCAGATTTCAATAATATACAATCGAAATCGGTATTAGTAATAGGGGACATAATGCTTGATGCATATTACACGGGAGAAATATCGAGGATATCACCAGAAGCTCCTGTGCCAGTATTCAGGAAGGAACGTGAACGCAGCGTATTAGGAGGAGCGGCGAACGTAGCGGCCAATCTGATAGCGGCAGACCAGAAGGTAACATTGATGTCATTGATAGGAGATGATAGTGAAGGGGAATATCTGAAGAAAAAGATATCGAAAATGGGAATAGATACTGAGCTGATAATGACGGACAAGAAGCGAAGCACGACAGTGAAAACGAGATTTTTGGCGGGTCATAATCAGCATGTGATAAGAATGGACGTAGAAGACGCGATGCCCATAGATGAGGAAATGACAGGGCATATGCTTTCGATGTTGCGTGAAAGAATTTCGAGCTATGACCTGATATTGTTATCGGATTACATGAAGGGATTGCTGACGTATGAATTCACTCAGGGCGTAATAGAAATTGGGAACACGGCGAAAGTGCCTGTATTAGTAGATGTGAAAGACCGTAACGTAGAGAAATACAGCGGTGCATATTTGCTGAAGCCAAATCTGAATGAGCTGAGAAATCTGACAGGATTAAGGATATCAGAGGACAATGACAAGGAGATAATCAAGGCAGCGGAAGTATTGCGGAAGCGATGTAACTGCAAATATGTGTTAGCGACATGCGGCTCAAAGGGAATGGTATTAACAGGGGAAGATGAGCCTGGATATTTCAACAAGGCAGTAGCGCGTGAAGTCTATGATGTGACAGGAGCAGGCGACACAACGATAGCATATTTATCAGCATGTATGGTGAACGGTTTCAGCATGCGGGAGAGTGTTGACATAGCGAACTGTGCGGCTGGAATACAGGTATCAAAAGTTGGGACATCATCGGTATACTGGCGGGAAATCCGGAGTGCATTAAGCAAGAAGGCGATGCATGTGGAACAGAAGATACTGAAAGGTGATGCATTAAAGAAATTCCGAAAAATTCATGAAGAACAGGTAGTAGTATTCACAAACGGGTGCTTTGACATTTTGCATTCAGGGCATGTGAAATATTTGCGGAAGGCGGCAAGTTTAGGAGAGGTATTAGTAGTAGGATTGAACAGTGATGCCTCAGTGAAACGTCTGAAAGGCCCAAAGCGTCCAGTCAACAATCAGGAAGACCGAGCAGAGATACTATGTGCGTTGGGATTTGTGGATTACGTAGTGATATTTGAGGAGGATACGCCATTGGAGCTGATAAAGGTAATACAGCCAGATGTATTAGTGAAAGGCGGAGATTACCAGCCTGAAAATGTAGTAGGAGCAGACTTCGTGAAGTCACGTGGCGGAGAATTAATTCTGATCCCATTTGTAGAGGGAAAATCGACAACGAACATAATCAAGAAAATAGAGGAGGACATGAGAGATGAATAAGATACGAGAGAGGATAGAGGACAGCATAAAAGTAAAGCAGGGATTACTGGAGAACGAAGACTTGTTGAAAGCGGTTTCATCACTTGGAGAAGAAATAGTGAAATGCATACGAAACGGAGGCAAGCTGGTAATATGCGGAAATGGAGGATCAGCGAGTGATGCGTTGCATTTTGCGGGAGAAATAGTAGGGCGGTTTCAGAAAGAACGTTCAGCATGGCCTGCAATAGTGTTGAATGCGGACGTAACAACAATGACAGCAATAGCGAATGACTACGGATATGATGAGATATTCTCGCGTCAGGCAGAGGCACATGTAACATCTAAGGATATATTAATAGGGATAAGCACGAGCGGGAATTCAAAGAATGTTCTTGAGGCGGTGAAGGTAGCGAAGTCAAAAGGAGCGAAGACAGCGGCATTACTTGGGAAGGACGGAGGAAAGATAGCGCCTGAAGTAGATTATGCGATAGTAGTGCCTTGCAATGTGACAGCGAGAGTACAGGAAAGTCATATATGCCTGATACACATACTATGTGAAATCGCGGAGGAAGAATTAACTTTATGAACAAGGCTGTATTTTTAGACCGAGACGGAACGATAAATATTGACAAGGGATATTTATACAGGATAGAAGATTTTGAATTTCTGCCCGGAGCAATAGAGGGTTTAAGGAAGTTGCAGGAAGCGGGATACTTACTGATAATAATAACGAACCAGTCAGGAATAGCGCGGGGATATTACACGGAGGAAGATTTCATAAAACTGAATGAGTATATGAAAGGAGAATTAAAGAAAGAAGGAATAACGATAACGGAAGTATATTACTGTCCGCATTACGGGAATGACTGTGAATGTCGGAAGCCAAAGACAGCGATGTTTGAGCGTGCAGTTCGAGAATTCAACATAGACTTATCGAAGAGTTATGCAATTGGGGACAAGGAACGTGACTGTTCGATATGTTTTAAGAGTGAATGCAGGGGATTTCTGATAGGGCATGACAGCCCAGACGCGAGAATACGAAGTGTAAAAAGTTTAAAAGAAGCGGCGGAAAAAATAACGGAGGTGAGAGTGGAATGAAATTTTTAATACACACGGGTTCAGGAATTGGTGACATGGTACAAAAATTACCAATGGCGCGGGCGATAAAAGAGGAATATCCGAATTCGCAGATAGATTTTCTGATGAAGGGTTCAGCGTCAAGCTGGGAAGTGAACAACCAGATAATAGAACTTCAGAGATATGTGCGTAGATTATACTGGTATAACGTGGAGAACAAATTACATTGTGCGAAGTTACTTTTTCAGTTAATGATGAACTGTTACGATTATGGTTTTGTTCGTGATGCTGGAATAGCAGTAGACAATGAGGTGCCGTCACTTTGGGTATTCAGGATAATGCGTTGGTCAGGCTGCAAAAAAGTTGTGGGATTTCTGAGGGAATATGTAGACGTGTATGCAGATGTTCCAGACCGTGCGCACTATCTTGAGCGTGACAGAATAACGTTGAACGCAATAGGAATAAAGCGTGACATGAAGGCAGAAACGATAGATGTATCACTTACAGATAAGAGCATACTGTCATCACTAAAATTAGGCCGTAAGATAATAGCGTTATCAATGGGAACTAACGTATACAAATGGACGGAGAATGGAAAAACGATAGTCTATGATGTGAAGACGTGGGCATATGAGAAATGGATAACACTAGCGCAGGAACTGGTTAATAATGGCTATGATGTAATATTAATCGGAGGACGCAAGGAAGCGGAGGAACTTCATGAACGTGGAATAAGAATACCGGAGAATGAGCATATATATAATTTCACTGGCAGAACGACACTGAAGCAGACACTTGCGTTGCTGAGCATAAGTGAACTAACAGCAGGAGCAGAAGGAGGGATGATGCATTGTGCGGCGGGAATGGGAAAACGAACGCTGACAATAATGGGAGGCTCGGATTATAAACAATGGACACCAGCCGGAGGTGAAATTGTGAATTTAAATCTTGAATGTTCACCATGTTTTTCAACAAGACGTGCGGCGTACTGCAAGGAACATAAATGTCTTGAAGGAATAACAGTAGAAATGGTATTGAAAAAGATACTGAGTATGTAGGATATGCAGGAATGGATAATCTTTTACACTTGATGATATTGTACCTGATATACACGGGTTTATCGTTCTGGCTTTTCAACGGAAATTTTCTTTCACCTAGTTTTGTATTTTCGTTATCGCTGTCAATTATGCTGTGTCTTGCGTATTATACTGCCACGACAATGGGAATGCTTTTCGCAATAGGATTAAAGACGTTCAGCATATTTTCAATTGCGGGATTATTATTTATAGTGACAGAACTATGTGTATATTTATTCAGGACATCATCAGGAAGTCTGAAGCTCCGAACAGAAGAAGTGAAGCATGAGCCATTACGAATAAGCTGGCAGATACAGATATGTGTGACGTTATTATTTGCGATGTCAGTAGTGATAGCGGTATTTGTGCTTTATGCGAACACTGGGGGTGGAGACTGGTCATCGCGTATGAATGCCTACAAGGAGCTTTTGTTGCATAGACCTGATGAAATACGCTATAGATTTATAGTAGCCCAGCTTTTCAAGGTAAATATAATCACTATGGATTTAATGGGTTACGTAATGATATATAATCTCACGGTCTGCAATGTTCCTATTAAGCATGTTCTGATATATATATTAAATGCGCTTCTTTATGCGGTATTCAGTGCGGTGTATTCAGGAGCGAGGCAATCAGCGATAGAAGTAATGTTGTTCCTTATGATGATATATATAACGTTGAACATGAAGCCAGGAGGAAAGCGTAAGATATATCGTTTCATATGGAAAGTGATACCAGTATTGATTTTAGTAGCAGCATTATTCACAGTGACGGGAAATTTAGTAGGACGAGCGAAGACGCAGAAATCATCGTTAGAGAATTTAGCGGAATACATATGCGGAGGATTATATTCGTTCAATTATCATATAGATGACCCGTCAACGAAAATATTCGGGCAGGCAAGTTTTGCATATGTATATGCAATTCCGCAGAACATGGGAATAATTCCGAGAGATGATGAGAACATGGCGACAGGAAAATTTGACATATACGGTAATACAGTAACGATATTCGGCCGCTGGTATAAAGATTTCGGAACGATCGGCGTATTTGTGATGACGTGTATTGTATCACTGTTATATTCTCTTGCTTTTTATTATAAACTGCTTTATTCAAATAATATTTATTCTGAACATCATTTGACGAGAATATTTTACTGTCAGTTCATGACGGGATTAATATGGGCAGGCTACGATGACCGTATAGCCTCGCTGTTAACTATACAGAACGTAATATTTTTAATATCTTTACGTTTTTTATTCTGGCTGTTAATCAGGAAAGGATTTAAATTAGTGTAAAAAATGCAGATAGAAATCACAAATAGAGATGCGATATGGAGCTATGTAGGGACAATAGTATCAATGGGAGCGAACTTTTTCATGCTCCCGTTTTTAATGTATTTTCTGAGTGCTGATATGCTTGGCCTGTGGTATGTATTCGTGAGCATGGGAATGATAACGGCATTATTTGATTTTGGATTTGCTGTAACATTTTCGCGTAACATAACGTACTGCTGGAGCGGAGTGTCAGAACTTAGGAAAAAAGGAGTAGTATTTTCAGAGAAGAGAGAACCGAATTATGCATTGATGAAAGATGTATTAACAACATCAAAATTTATTTACGCGGCACTTTCAATCACTGCATTTTTATTTCTGATAACGGCAGGAAGTATTTATGTGCGTTATATTACGAATAATACAGAAGGCTATATTCCGGTCATAGCATGGTTGATTTACGCTGTTGCTGTTTTTCTGAACCTTTATTACGGGTATTATGCTTCATTTCTTAGAGGTGTAGGAGCGGTAACGCAGGCGAACAAGAACATACTTTATGCGCGTGGGGCACACATAATTCTGATGATAATACTGCTGTTCATGGGAACGGGAATAATCGGAGCGTCATCGGCCTATCTTGCATACGGAATAGTATTCAGATTACTGGGCAAGTATCACTTCTACAAGTACTGCAACATAGGAGAAAATCTTTCACAAATAAAGACAAAGACATCATTCGCAAGACTGAAAGAGGTATTCCTGACGGTGTGGCATAATGCGTGGAGGGACGGATTAATCTCTATATGCGATTATTTATGTTCACAGGCATCAGTGATAATCTGTTCGTTGTACATGCCATTATCACAGACGGGAGTATATTCAATCGGTGTACAGATAGTGACGGCGATAAATCATATATCGAAGACGTTATACACGGCGAAACAGCCAGAGATACAGAATGCATATATCATGTCAGATATGGCAAGGGTACGAAAAGTAATTAAGTATGTAGTTTTGACATTCATAGCATTATTCATACTGGGAGTGGCAGGTTTTATAATTGTGGGAATGCCTTTGCTTAAATTAATAAAGCCTTCAGCGGTAGTATCAGTTTCTGTATTTCTCGGAATATCTGCATACAACATGATGTTAGGTTTTCGTGACTGTTATGCGTCATATTTCTCATGTACGAATCGAATATTGTATCTTAAGGCATATATTATCTCTGCAATCTCAGGAGTGCTCCTGTCATTAATCACAATGGGAGCGTTTAAGCTGGGAGTATGGGGATTAATATGCTCACAGATAATCAGCCAGTTATGTTTTAACGTATGGTACTGGCCGTTGAAAGCACTGCGTGAGATGTATGGGTATGAAACTAAATGACTATTGAGATGTGATTGATGCCGTCTGTGTAGTCATATTTTATTTCTTTTGAGACCTGCCTTAGAACCGTAACGCCCAGATGAACATTATCGCTTTCAGTTATGTCTTCTGAGAATGGGTTGAATTCAGAGCCTTTACCAGAGACATCAATGGTAGTGGACGAATCGGCAGAGTTGTAAGAGATTTCGAGGTCAAGGGAAATATTTTCAGCATTAACGCATGCGCCGAAAAGCATTTCGTAGACCAATTCCTCACAGCACAATTGAAGTCTGTAAGCGAGAGTAGTTCTGAGGCCGTATCTTTCAGAGAACATACGGATACCGCTTTGAAGGGTGATTAAATCGAAGTCGCAGGAATCGATATGAACTGAGAAGAATTTAACACGTCTCATGAATTTTTGTGTTTTACTGCGTTTTGGGTTATCGAGAATTTCATTTGCAGTACCTTCTTCATAAATTTCCCCGTCAGACATGAAAAGAACTCTGTCAGCAGTTTCACGAATGAAATCAACATCATTAGAGACGAATAAGAGAGTGATATTTCGTTTGGAGAGCATACGTATCATAGCGAGGATCTCGCCGGACATAGCTGGGTCTAAATCGCCTGTAGGGTCATCAATGAGCAATGCTTTAGGGTTCATCATGAGACTTCTGCAAATAGAAACTCTGAATTGCTGACCAGCAGATAATTTTTCTGGTTTCACTTTAGCTTTGGTAGTGAGGCCAGCTTTAGATAAGAGGTCGGCTGCTTTTCTGGAAACATCACGTCTGCTCAAGCCGTCGAGTTTAACAGGAGCGAGGCAGAGGTTATCGACAACGTTCATATGAGAGAAGAGATTAGCTGATGAATGAATCATGCCAATTTTTCGCCGTATATTTTTCAGATCTGCATTGTGTGAAGTAATTTCGTCACCGTCAATTAAGATATTACCTGTATCAGGGATATCAAGAAGCTCAATTGAACGCAGAAGAGAAGTTTTGCCTGCACCCGTACTGCCCATGACGGCAATTTTTTCACCGGCATTTACGTTAAGGTTTACGTCTTTGAGAACGTAATTAGATACGTGTTTAATTTCAATCAAATTCATTTTATCATTTCCTGTTCTATATTAATTTTCCCCCCTGCCATTTTCGACAAGGGGATTTATGATTTCACATCAGGCCGAAATATTGAAGTCTTTTTCTGCACTCATCAAGACCGAGATGTTCAGCAACTTCAAAGATACCAGGACTCACTTTCATGCCAGTCAAAGCAAATCTCAGGGGCATAGCATAATCTTTCATTTTCGCGCCGTCATGAGAACCAATCCATGAACGTGCAATCTCTTCAAGCTGAGTTGCCTTCCATTCATCGGACGCAAAGAGTGCCGCAAAAAATTCTTTGAGCTTGTCTTTATCGAGACTGTCAGAATTCCACCTTGATTTGACAGGTTCAAACGAAACAAAATAATCTGAGAAGTCAGCCATTTCTTTAGCAGTTCGACCGCGTCCAGCCATGAGCGTTAATGCATCTGCGAGATATTTTACACCCCGTGATTTTTCTATTTCATCAACGGGAAGCCCTGCCTCAATCCAGAACGGTTTTATCATTGATAATCTCACCATAGGGTCAAGAGCTTTAAGATGTTCCTGATTGATGTAATTCAACTTGTCGAAATCAAAGACTGCTGCCTTACGTGTTACGCGTGAGAGTTCAAAGAGTTCAGCGGCTTCATTGCGTGAAAAAATTTCTTTGTCATCACCCGCAGACCAGCCGAGCAAAGCCAGAAAGTTGAACATACTATCAGGCATATAACCCATGTCGCGATATTCGTATATGCTTGTAGCACCGTGACGTTTGCTGAGTTTCTTTTTGTCGCGGCCAAGTATCATCGGAAGATGTGCAAACTCTGGAACGTCCCAGCCTAATGCACGATACAGCAAAATCTGCTTGGGAGTATTTGAAATGTGATCTTCGCCTCTGATGACGTGAGAAATATTCATGAGATGATCATCAATTACGACAGCATAATTATACGTAGGCATTCCGTCACTCTTAATGATGACTATATCCTTCAGTTTATCGCTGTCTTTTTCTCGAAGTCCGTCACTCATCACGTCAATCTGACCGTACACAATATCTCTGAATGAAATATCCTGACCGCTTTCAACTCTGAAGATTATTGCTTCACCGTCACGATATGCTTTACCCTCATCAACGAGACGGTTTGCATAATCACGATATATATCAAGCCTTTCTGATTGTCTGTAAGGCCCATAATTGCCGCCGATGTCAGGCCCTTCGTCCCAGTCGAGACCAAGCCATACCATGCCGGACATGATAGTCTGCTCATATTCTTTTGTTGAGCGCACGAGGTCAGTGTCTTCAATGCGAAGAATGAATTTTCCGTTATTGTGTCTTGCCCACAGCCAGTTGAAGAGTGCTGTATGTCCTCCGCCGATGTGAAGAGCACCTGTAGGGCTTGGAGCAAATCTCACACGTACATTTTTAAAATCTGTCATTCAATATTTGCCTCCAGTGAATGAAGTACTGTATATTTTAGTTTATGATAAACTTAAATGCATATATCATCAACATAACGGAGGTTCAAAGATGAAAAAATTCATAATGATTTTTATTGCGCTTATGGTTCTTGTATCATCTTCATATGGTGCAGATAAACCGAAAATTACGATTTACACATCAATGTATGAAGATGTAATTGATGCCATGACCGATACACTTCATAAGAAGTTCCCGAATTACGATGTAGAATTCTTTTACGGCGGAACAGGAACGCTTCAGGCGAAGATAGCGGCGGAGATTGACACAAAGAAACTCGGCTGTGATATGCTCATGGTTGCAGACCCTTCATACTCGCTTGAACTAAAAGAGCTTGGCCTTCTTCACCCGTATGTCACGAAGGAAGCTGAGAACATTGCGCTTGAGTATGACCCTGAAGGTTATTGGTATCCAGTGCGAAATCTGAACATGGTGCTTGCGTATAACCCTGAGAAATTCAAGAAGGAAGAATTGCCGAAGTCATTTAAGGATTTTGCATACGATGAGAAAATGAAAAACTTAATCTCAATGCCAAATCCATTAACGTCAGGGACAGCACTTATTGCAATTTCAGCACTGAAGAATAAATACGGCTATGAATACTTTGACAAGCTCGGAGCAAACCGCGTAATGGTTGAATCAGGTTCGGTAGCACTGACGAAACTTGAAACAGGAGAATGCAAAGTGATAATGATACTTGAAGAGTCAGTCCTGAATAAACGCGAAGAAGAAGGCAGTGAACTTTCTGTAATCTATCCTACGGACGGAGTGATATGCGTACCCTCGCCAATCATGACAATCAAAGATGAATGGAGTGCACACGGAAACGCGAAGATATGTGAGGAACTTACGGATTGGTTCTTGTCGCCTGAAGGACAATCACATGTCGTGAAGGGCTGGATGCATTCAGTGTTGAAGAACCCGCCGGCGATACCGTATGATTCGATTCAGACATCAGAGATATTCAAGCAAGCAATGCCTGTAGACTGGGCAAAATGTCTCAGAGAACGCACAGAGCTTCGCACGAACTTTGAGGAACGAGTGAAATCAGCGAAATGAAAAACAATATGCATAAAAGGCCCTCAGGGGCTTTTTTTTATTTCATCAATGTAAAGTCGTTATTGATTTTTGTTATCGCCGCATTCCTCATAGTCTTTAATTTGCTTCCTATGTGCTATCTTGTATTCCGTTCTTTTGTCGGTGAGAATGGATTTACGCTTGATGCATTCAAACGAATATACACGTACCCATTGAACTGGAACGCCTTGAAGAATACGCTCATAACAGCAGGGTTCTCAATGATATTCGGGGTAATGATTGCGTTTCCATTAGCGTGGCTGATAGGACGAACTGACATGTATGGCCGTAAATTCTTTCGGACATTATTCGTGATGACATACATGGTACCTCCATACGTTGGGGCAATGGCATGGTTACGTTTGCTGAACCCCAAAGTAGGAACACTGAACATGTTGCTTGTGAATATTTTCGGATTGTCAGAAAGTCCATTCAATATATACACGACAGGAGGATTAATATGGGTATTAACGACATTCTATTATCCTTATGCATTCATCACAATCTCGCGTGCATTGGAGAACATGGATCCGTCATTAGAGGAAGCCTCGAAGATTTCAGGTGCATCACCATTGCGAACGGTAATGACGATAACATTTCCCATAATGCTTCCGTCAATAATTGCGGCGGGATTGCTGGTGTTCATATCAGCGGCATCATGTTACGGAATTCCCTCGATAATCGGAGCACCTGGACAGATTGATACGGTAACGACACGAATAATCGATTACGTATACGTAGGTTCATCGGAAGGTCTCAATGACGCAACAACGTTATCAGTCTCGTTAATGCTGATTGCAAATCTGGTTCTGTATGTCTCAACGTTCATGACGGGACGGAAGAAGTACATTACGATATCGGGAAAGTCAGTGCGTCCGAATATCGTAGAGCTTGGGAAATGGAGAATACCTGTAACATTTCTTGTGATAATCTTTGCATTAATTGTAGTGGTGATACCATTTGTGACGGTAGCGATGACATCATTCACGAAGAATTTAGGGAAGCCGTTATCATCTTCAAATTTCACAATGAGATACTGGGATACACTTTTCACGCGCAAGGCAATATTAGACACAATAAAGAACAGTTTAATTTCTGCATCAGCGGCGGCGACATTTGGAATAGCAATCTCATGTATAATGGCATGGCTTTTAACGCGAACGAATGCGAAAGGCAGACATATTCCGGATTATTTAATCACATTGGGAAGCGGAACACCGAGCATAGTGATAGCACTTGGCCTTATCATGACGATGTCTGGTCGATTT
>CAJOLN010000022.1 GCA_905235395.1 uncultured Synergistales bacterium | reverse complement strand
GATTAAATGACTTAATGCGAAAAGAAGTGTTGCAAGAAATATCCCGATGTATATTCCTGTTTTGCGAATCAGAATCGTCTGAAGCCAGCCCCTGAAAAATGTCTCTTCGATGAATGCCGCCGCTATTCCTCCTCCAAGCTGATCTATTGCCTGCCACAATGACGGACTCTTCAATCCTCGTCCGCCCCATTCATACGGCCAGTACAAAGATACGAACGTCAAAGGCACAAGCGTAACAAGCAATGCAATAATAACATCACGTTTTGATTCGCGTGTAAGAAACCATTTCAGCCCGTAATCTTTTTCGTCTTCATGTCTTAATTTGCACCACTCATACGGAAAATACAGCATGAAGGCAGCGGCAAGAAGACCGATTAGAATATACATGATTTATAACACTTTCAAGGCATCGCTGACGAACTGAACGGCATTGTTGATGTATGTTGCGATATAGAACCTGTTCGCGTAAAGTGCTGCTGATATTTTCCAGAGAGCTATTATGACTGGTACAGCTACTATGAATGCGCCGATCTTGTATAGAATCTTTGACGGAATTCTTCCCCATTGTTCAAATAACTGATCAACTAGCCAGCCCATAACCATAAGTGCGAATCCCAGAATCCAAATTGAAAGTGCAAGTACAATCTGAGTGTTCACGACGCGCAAAATAAATCAGCTCCATAAATAATTTTTGCAGATATTATACGGTAAATTTCTTTATGTGATAAACTTTGCAAAATAAATTTTTGCAGGAGGATTTATTAATTAAATGACTAAAAAATTTTTTGCAGTACTGATATTCATATTCATTCTATCATGTGCAGCTTATGGTGCGGAGGCAGAGACAGGAGACAAAGTATTAGCCCGTGTTGGAAGCTCAGACATAACAGAACGTGAAGTAATTGAATTCATTCAGCCATTCGGACAGCAGGCAATGATGATGTATGCAACTGAACAGGGACGCAAGATGATCATTGATGACATAATCACAATGAGACTTTATGCACTTGATGCTGAAGCTAATGGTCTCGACAAGACACCCGAATTCATTTCGGCACTTGAGAGCACGAAACGTGCCATGCTTGCACAGTCAGCAATGAGGAAACAGATTGAGGAACTCACAGTGACCGATGAGGACGCGAAGAAATTTTACGATGAGAATCCGACACTCTTTGTTCAGCCTGAAAAGATACATGCACGTCACATTCTGGTGAGCGGTGATGAGATGCTCGCAAAGGTTCAGGAAGAACTCAAAGTGAAATCATTCGATGTAGTAGCAAAAGAGTACTCAATAGATACAGGGAGTGCAGTGAACGGAGGAGACTTAGGTGAATTTCCGAGAGGCGTAATGGTTCCTGAGTTCGAGAAGGCAGCATTTGCACTAAAGAATCCCGGTGATGTATCTGAGCCAGTAAAAACACAATTCGGGTGGCACATCATTAAACTTGAGGCGCGTATTCCAGAGTCAAAAATGGCATTTGAAGATGTGAAGACTCAGATTATACAGGAACTTAAAGAAAGAAAGACACAGGAAGTATTGCAGAACAAAGCAAAGGAACTTGAAAACAAATACAAAGTTGAAAGGTTCTAAGGCATAAGAAAAAATTAAACCCCTCGCATAAAAACGGGGGGTAATTTTTTATTTCAATACAGCTAATCTTTCATGGCTTTCATGAATTTGTCTCTTCACCTGCTCAAAACCAGTGCCTCCGTAAACATTGCGCCTTCTAACGCTCTCTTCAGGAGATAAAATTTTCATCATGTTTTCGTCAGCTTCAGGTATATGTTCTTTCCATTGTTCAAGAGTCATATCACCAAATGCAATATGCTTCTCAATGCACCAGCCCACAAGCCTGCCTACAACTGCATGAGCCTCACGGAAAGGGATTCCCTTCATCACGAGATATTCTGCGATGTCCGTAGCAAGTGAGTAGCCTTTATCGATTCCAGAACGTGAAATTTTTTCATCAACTTCAACTTCATCAATCAGTGCCGCAATAATCTTCATGACACTTTCAACTGTATCAACCGAAGCCCATAGACCGCGCTTGTCTTCCTGAAGATCTCTGTTGTATGTCATCGGAAGCCCTTTAAGGTTTATGAGCAGGTCAATCATGTTTCCTATAACCTGTCCTGTTTTGCCGCGCGATAATTCTAATACGTCAGGGTTTTTCTTCTGTGGCATCATGCTTGAACCAGTGCAGAATGAATCAGGCAGAACAATAAACGCGAATTCCTGAGTGTTCCATGTGATGAGGTCAGTGCATAGACGCGAAATATGAATCATGAACATGCTCGCGAAATAATGATAATTCATCATGTAATCTCGTGATGCAACCGTATCAAGGCTATTGCGTGTAGGCTCAGTGAATCCTAAAAGCTGAGATGTCATTTCACGATCAAGAGGAAGTGTTGAACCTGCGAGTGCACCTGCACCTAACGGACATTCATTGAGTGAATCAATTGCGAACTGTAAGCGTGAATAGTCACGAATGAATGTCTCAAACCATGACAGCCAGTAATGACCCATTGAGATAGGTTGTGCCTGCTGCATATGCGTATATCCGGGAATGATGATATTGATGTGTCTCTCTGAAGCGTCGAGGAACGCACGTAACAGTTTGAGCAAATCATCTTTGAGTGAATGAAGACGTTTACGCAGATATATTTTCGTTGTCGTTGCAACTTGGTCATTGCGTGAACGTCCTGTATGCAGTTTTGCTCCAAGCGGCTCAATCTCAGTCAGTCTTGCCTCAATGTTCATGTGTACATCTTCAAGTGATTCTGACGGCGCAAATTTCCCTTCATGAATCTCATTCAGCACTTCACAAAGTCCTGCCTCAATTTTTGATGACTCTTCCGGTTTGAGTATGCCAGTTCTGCCGAGCATTTTCAGATGAGCAATACTGCCTTCAATATCAGCTTCATACATTCGCCAGTCAACATCAAGAGACTGTGTGAACTTCTTCACTATGTCCGCTGTATCCTGTTTGAATCTTCCGTGCCACATCTTTAATTTCTCCCGAAAAATTTCGATATGCATTCAACAAGTGCTTCCTGTTCCTGCGCCTTCAATCCCGGAAACACAGGCAACGCTAAGACTTCACGAGTGAGCATTTCACTCACAGGGAAATCACCTTCATGATAGCCGAGATATCTGAAGCATGGCTGAAGGTGCAATGATAACGGATAGTAGACGCGAACAGCAAAACCGTTTTCGTTCAGGTAGTTCATGAGTTCATTGCGTTTAGCCTTTACCCTCACAACATACTGATGATAGATGTGCCTGTTATTCTCAAGTTCACTTGGAACAATCACAACATCATGAAGGTCATGCGTATTGAACAACAGCCTGTAATATTCAGCGATTCTTCTTCGCTCTTCGTTCCATGTCTCAAGATATTTCAATTTCACGTCGAGGATTGCCGCCTGAATTGAATCGAGCCTGCTGTTTATTCCAATTTCATCATGATAGTACGTTTCACCAGAACCATGAACACGAAGACGTTTCAATCTTTCTGCCTTCTCTGAATCTTTCGTAACTACCATTCCAGCATCACCGCACCCGCCTAAATTTTTTGTCGGGAAGAATGAATAGCACCCTGTATCACCAATCACACCAGCACGAAGAATCTTTTTCCCGTCATCAACTATTCTGCATGCACCAAATGCCTGAGCTGAATCTTCAATTATGGTTATGTCTTTATCATGAAGTTCATCAATCACATTCTCGAATGCGCAGACCTGTCCGAACAAATGAACGGGCAAGAATGCTTTTGTCTTTGAGGTTATGCGTTTCATTGCGTCGTTTATGTCTATGTTGTATGTGTACGGGTCAACGTCAGCGAACACGGGTTTAGCTCCCAGTCTTGCGATTGCTCCTGAAGTTGCGAAGAATGTGAACGGTGTTGTGATTACTTCATCGCCTTCATGAATATCTGAGGCCATGAGTGCGAGCAATAATGCATCAGTTCCAGAGGCACAAGACACGCATGAACCTTCAGGGACTTCAAGATATTTCTCGCAGTGATTTTCAAAGTCTTTAACGTCCTGGCCAAGAATGAAACTCTGATCGTCAAAAATTTTTTTGAGTCTCGATTCTATTTCGGGCCTTATGTTTTCAAATGAGCGTCTCAAATCTAAAATTGGTACTGCCAATTACGAATCATCTCCTACATGTGCTATTATCACATAAGCATATAATTCTATGGAGGCAGGAATAAGAATGTCAAACATTGCTGTAATCATTGCGGGAGGAATTGGTTCACGTATGCATCTCGAAATTCCGAAGCAGTTCATTCATGTGCGAGGCAAACCCGTAATAATCTATACGCTTGAAGCGTTCCAGAGACATCCAGATATTGATGCTATAGAGGTAGTATGTCTTGAGGGATGGCATGACAGTTTGAAGGCATACGCTGCTCAGTTCGGGATCACTAAGCTGAAGTATGTTATATTAGGAGGGAATACGGCACAGGAATCGATTCGCAACGGAGTGTTTTATCTCGAGAATAAGTGCGAACCTGATGACATCATAATCATTCACGATGGTATTCGTCCTCTTGTTGACGAAGCTGTTCTGTCTGACGTAATCGTAAAATGCAGGCAGCACGGAAATGCAGTAACATCACTTCCATACAATGAGCAGATATTTGTTCTTGATGATGAAGATTCAACGACAAGATACATTCCGCGTGAGACATTAAGACGTGTATCAACTCCTCAAGCATATAGATTCTCACTGCTGTGCGAGAAGTATCATGAGGCATTCACGACAGGCAAAGGCATAACAGGATCATCATACACGAATACGATGATGGCAGATCTCGGAGTGAGATTGTATTTTGCGGCGGGCTCAGACAGAAACATAAAGCTCACTACAAGAGAAGACCTTGAACTCTTCAGCGCATATGTTCAGTTAGGTATTTATACTCAATTGGGGGGGGGCAAAAATGCTTAGTCATAATGCTATTTACCGCGAGGATGTAAAACGTACAGCAGAATTAAATCTCCGATGGGATAAGCTGCAAAATACTTCATTCCTCATAACTGGTGCTTCTGGTTTAATTGGAACATTTCTCATCGATGTCTTAATGTACAGGAACATGAAGCACAATCTCAATTGCAAAATCTCAGCGATTGGTCGTAATTCAGACAAAGCACATAAACGTTTCAATGAATATTTTGATTCGCATTACGAGTTTGAATTCATCTCTCACAATGTAAATCTCCCGCTCACGAATCTTAAAAGCAATTATGATTTCATTCTTCACATGGCCAGTAACACACACCCAGCAGATTATTCGCGTGATCCTGTAGGAACAATCAACGCAAATATTATCGGACTGAATAATCTTCTCACATTCTCGTGTGAACATCTGACCAGAAGATTCATGTTTGCATCAACAGTTGAAGTTTACGGAGAAAATCGCGGAGACACAGAATTTTTCGATGAGAAATACTGCGGATACATCGACATATCAAAGGCACGTTCAGGTTATCCTGAAAGCAAACGATGCGGAGAGACATTATGCCAGTCATACATACAGCAGTACGGTCTTGATGTAGTCATTCCGAGATTCTCAAGAACATACGGCCCAACGATGCAGGAGAATGATTCAAAGGCAATCGCACAATTCATACATAAGGCAGTCGCTCATGAAGATATTGTGCTGAAGAGTGAAGGCACACAATTATATTCATACACTTACGCACCTGATGCTGTATCAGGACTTCTCACTGTACTGACCGAAGGTAGGAACAGTGAAGCGTATAACATTGCAGATGAACGTTCAGACATAACGCTAAGAGAACTTGCGGAGACAGCGGCGAATCATTCAGGCAGAAGAGTAGTATTTGAACTTCCAGATGAAAAAGAGAAGAGAGGCTACAGCAGTGCAACGAAAGCCCGTCTTGATTCGTCAAAATTAAAGTCACTCGGATGGAAGGCATGCTTTGACATTAAGGCGGGCATAACGAGAACAATTGATATTCTCTCTATGGAAATGACAAGCTGATTCTATTTTGCATTTCTGTTATTGTAATTTCCTGTTTCATGATTCGCAGGAAGCAATTTGTTGGCCGGGTCTTTTATCCAGTCCATGATACTGCCTCTGTAGTTCTTTATGCGAGACGGCGAGAACCTGAGACTGCGTATTAAAGCATCAGCAAAGCGTCCTGAATCTGCTCCTGTGTTGCAGTACACAATTATAGTATTCTCTCTCACAACTCCTGCCTCAGATAATTTCTCTGAGGCTGTATCACTCTTCAGCTTCGATAATGGGAATGATATTGCTCCAGGTATATGTCCTCCTGGTATGCCTTCTCTTGGTGATTTCCCTTCGTAAACTCTTTCAGCCCTGACATCAACGAGAACATAGCCGGGCGTACCTGTATGAGCTTTCACATAATCCCTCGTTACATCTTCAACATGAGGTTCAAAGTATGAGAATATAAACGTACATGCAAACACAAAAGTAAAAATCATAGGTGCAATAATTTCCAGTCTGTGAATTTTCTTCATTACAGTGATGTCCTTTCAAATTTTATTTTTATAGTATACCTGCTGTTTTTCGTGTTTAGCTAATAGATTAACGCAGAACTTGATGTTAAAATTTTTTCTGCATTGTATGGAGGTGATACATTCATGAGCAGTACTATAGTCTTGAGATTCACAGAAGATGTACTGTCCAGACCAGAGAGAATCCAACAACTAGCCCAGATCGTAAAATCAAATCCGTCATATCGCTATGCAATTTTATCTGCACCAGGCAAAGGAGGCTGTGACGAATTCAAAGTTACAGATGCACTTTACATGTGTCATTCGCAGTTCAGAAGCAGAGAAGACTATCATGATATGTTCATGCGTATACGGAGCACATATGAAAGAATCATTAACGGACTTGAAATTGAATTTAATCTCGAGGGCGAGCTGAAAGAAATTGAGAGAAATTTAATCTCAGGTTGTAATGTTGACTACATTGCAAGCCGGGGCGAGTTCCTGATCGGCAAGATAGTTGCAAAATATTTCAACTGGGATTTCATCGATGCAAAGGAAATGATATTTTTCAGGAGGGACGGAACAATAGACGATAAAAAAAGTCTTGAGGTTGTGAGCAAACGACTTTCACGTTCTCAGCATGCAGTGATACCTTCTTTTTATGGAACGATAACAGGCAATGACATAAAGACATTCCCAAGAGGAATATGCGATACAACAGGTGCAATTGTGTCACGTGCTGTGAATGCTGATTATCTTGAAAAATGGATGTACAAGACAAGACCCTTCGCCGCAGACCCTGCAATAGTGAAAGATCCGGTTGTGATAAGGAACATGACATATGATGAGGTCATTGAACTGAATTATATGGGCGTTAAAGTTTTTGAAGATGATGTTGCGTTAACTCTCAGGAAAAATAAAATCCCTGTTCTGATTCGTACACTGTGTCATCCTGAACAGGAAGGCACATTGATCAGCACTGAATTGCCAGAAGGATTATCACGGAACATAGCAGTGTGTATAGCTGGACGTAAGAACTTCAGTGTACTTCACATTGAGAAATTCGGAATAAACAAGCAAAAAGATTTCGGATATAGACTCTTCGAGATATTCTCAAAATACAATGTCTTATGTGAGCATGTACTCTCTGGTACTCATAAAGTGTCAATCGTATTCAAATCTCCAATGTTCGACATAAGGCGCGGGGAAATAATGGAAGACATAAAAAATGATCTTAAAGCAGATTCCGTTATGTTATATAAAAATTTATCGCTCGTAGCTGTAATCGGCAAAGGCATGGGCACTGTTCACGGTGTATTCGCGAAAACATTTCGTGCGATTGCTGATGCAAACGTGAAAGTTCAAATGATAGATCAGGGTTCAGATGACACGAGCATAATAATAGGTGTACATGACGAAGATTTTGAACGTACTGTGAATGCGTTGTACGATACTATGATTATGAACTGAAAATACATGCAGCAGAATCGAAGTATTTTCCCTATTGAAAATTTAAAATTTTGAATTTTGCAGTGAATTTTTATTTTTCACATAAACGTAATATAATTTCAAATAAGAATTCCAACACAATAAGATAAAAATTTATATTTCAGGAGGTACTTCGCAATGAAGAAAAAGTTTGTCGCGTTACTTCTCGTTCTCTCAATGACATTTGGATTCGCTTCCGTGTCAATGGCAGCCCCAATCAAAATAGGAATCTCAATCTGGAGCAGTACGGACACGCTCGGCAGTGAATGCAAGAGAATGATTGACGCAGCAGCAAAAGCACTAGGAGTTGAAACACAGTGGGTAGATCAGGCGCATATCTCAGAACAGGTTACGTCCAGTGCAGAGACATTAGCACTTGCTGGCTGTGACGGAATAATCATATGCAACAGTGCAAGCGCAGAAATGGGAAGCGTAATCAAAACATGTGATGAGAATGAAGTTTACGTTGCACAGTTTTTCAGAGTAATCGACAAGAACGCTAACCCCGATGAATATTCACAGGCATGCAAATCAAAATACTATGTCGGTGCAGTTCACGAATCAGAATTCGATAACGGGAAAACACTCGTACTCATTCTTGCAAGTCAGAAGGGCTGCCGCAAGATTGGCCTCGAAGGCTGGGAACCTGGTGACGCAACGTTCTTAGGACGCTGGGCAGGATACAAGGCAGGCGTTGAAGCATGGAATGAAGCTCACCCTAATGATAAAGTTGTACTGCTTGATCCTCAGTATGGACGCACAACAACAGATACAGGTCGTGCAACAGCAGAAGCAATCATTGACGCAAATCCTGACATTGACGCGTTAATCGTAGCAGGCGGTGGCGGAGATACATTGCTCGGTGCAATCGCGGCAATCGAGGCAAAAGGTCTCACAGGAAAAATCGCAGTCGTATCTACAGACTTCCTTCCTGACCTCGACGCAAAACTGAAGAGCGGTGCAATGGCGGCAGAGAGCGGCGGACATTATGCAGATCCATTCTTCGCGTTCTTAATGGTCTATAACACTGTACGAGGCAAGTACGAAACATCAACCGAAGGATTCCATGATATGGTCTTCCCGTACATGTACGTTGCATCACCTGAAGATTACGAGAAATACGCGAAATACTTCACAGGAAATGCCCTGCCTTATGACGAGAAAGAAATTCAAGCACTCGCTGAACTCTCATATGAAGATTTAGCGGCGGCTTGTGCAAAACTTTCGGTTGAGGATGTTGTATCGCGTCATTCAAAGTAGTATGAGTGAATCAAAAACATGAAGATTAACGGAGTCGATGAAGATTAAAATTTTTCACCGGCTCTGTTTTTTTGTGAATCAGCAAAGGAAGTGTGATTAAATGCAAAATTTCAAGAACAGCAAGTTATTCGGCTTCATGATTCTTGCGGTTATGGTACTGTTCTTCTATGCGCTCTTCAAGTTCCTTACCCCGACAAATTTCGGAAGCCCGGCAAATTTGTATTCATATTTTCAGTCGTCAATAATATATTCAGTCGGTGGGTGCGGATTGTATTTCATCGTCGTAATGGGTCTCTTTGATTTCGCAGTTGGAGCTAACATAGTCCTCTCGTCAATCGTTGGTGTCATTCTCTCAGAGAAATTTGGTTACATTGGATTCATCGTAGGCTGTCTAGGCTGCGGAACGTTAATCGGACTCCTCATAGGCTTTCTGTACAATCAGCTTAACGTGCCTTCAATGATAGTTACTGTAGGGTTAATGCTCGTGTTTGAAAGTTTAGCTGTCTTCGTTGCAGGAGGAGTTAAGCAGACATTAGACCCGTCATTGAGATTCTTTTCTGGTGCACCTGGCAATATCATTCTTGCATTTCTTGCGTTCGCATTGATGTGGTTCATTCTCAACTACACGAAGATAGGAACATACTGCAATGCAATAGGCTCAAATGAATTCATAGCTAAGAACATGGGAATTGACGTTAAGAAATATAAATTGATTGGCTTCATGCTCCTTCATTTCTTTGTCGGAATCATGGCTGTGCTGACTGTGTCTTATGGTACAACAATGACAGCCTTAACCGGAATGTCCACGATGAGCAGAAATTTTCAGCCTCTCATGGGTACGTTCTTCGGAGTAGCATTCAGGAAGTACGGAAATCCAATAAGTGCAATCGTAATAGGTGAATTCATAATTGCAATCATATTTAACGGATTTGTTGCGTTAGGTGCTCCTACAACAATTCAGAATGTAGTAACTGGTGTTGCATTGCTTCTGATTGTTACTCTGACTGCGAGAGGCAAACGCGGATCAGTTGTGAAATAAGGAGGTGTAAATCATGAACTCAGAAAATATTTTGCTCAAAGCAGAAGGAATCGATAAGCACTTCGGAATCACTCATGCAGTCGATCACGTGAGCCTGAATATATCACGCGGGGAAATTCGAGCATTAATCGGTGAAAATGGATCAGGGAAATCTACGTTCTGTCAGATGTTGTGCGGAATATACAAGAAAGATTCAGGGACATTCACGTTAGACGGCCAGGTCATGAACGTGAAGAATCAAGTTGAAGCCAACAACATGGGAGTATCAATCATAGTTCAGGAAATGGGAACGCTCTCAGGGTTAAGCGTTGCAGAGAATATATTTCTTGGCCATGAAAACCCATTCATGCACAGAGGTATAAAGAACACACGGGCAATGATTCATGAAGCACAAAGACTTCTTGATGAGTACGGATTCAAGAATATACGTGCGGGCTCAATGATAGATAATTACAAATTTGAGGACAGAAAACTTGTTGAAATCGTCAAAGCTACATACATGAAACCTAAAATATTAATTGTTGATGAGACTACTACAGCGTTATCTCAGCATGGAAGGCGTGAGCTGTATAACATCATGAATGCAGTACGCGATGACGGAAGAAGCGTAATCTTCATCTCTCATGACTTAGGTGAAGTTCTCGAACACTGCGATACGATTTCAATATTAAGAGACGGAGAATATATCGATACAGTGAATGCCTCAGATGTGAATGAAGATGACCTCAAACGCTTAATGGTTGGGCGCGATATTGGGAGTGCGTATTACAGGACAGATTATGGCCGCGAAATAAGCAGTGAAGTTGTGATGAGTGTACGTGATGTAAGTGTGCCAGGACAAATTGAGAATATCAGCTTTGATTTGCACAGAGGCGAGATACTTGGCTTCGGCGGATTATCTGAATGCGGAATGCACGAGGTAGGCAAGGCAGTGTTCGGAGCATCATGGGACAGGAAAGGAAACGTTACACTCTCATACGGAGTAGAGATAAATTCAATTCCGCAGGCAATATATCACTCAGTAGCATATGCCTCAAAAGACCGCGATAATGAATCCATAATCCTCAATGAATCAATCAGAAATAATATCGTACTTCCTTCACTAAACAACTTAGCAAATAAGCATATACTCAGCAGAAGAAAACTGAATCGATTCGCAAAGGAATTTGCCGATAAAATGCAGACAAAAATGCAGGGAATTCATCAGTTCGTAAGTGATCTATCAGGAGGCAACAAACAGAAAGTTGTGTTAGCTCGCTGGCTTGGAAAGGGAAGTGATATTCTCGTTCTTGATTCACCGACAAGAGGCATAGACATAAAAGTTAAGCAGGCAATTTATGCTCTCATGTCTGAACTGATTGCGCAGGGGAAATCCATAATCATGATTTCAGAAGAGATCCCCGAACTGCTTGGAATGTCGGACAGAATACTAATCATGAAGGACGGAAAAATTAACGGTGAATTCATGAGAAGTGAATCGCTCAATGAAGAAGATTTGATTGCGAAAATGGTTTAAACTTGCGGGAGGCGAATCAAAAATGGCAGATAAAAATGAAAACAGAATATCTTTTTTTAGCAGTGATACGTTCAAAGGGTTATTGCCTTTCGTAGGGTTAATCGTGATTCTTGTTGTCATGTACTATCTCACTGACGGAAGGATAATGCAGCCAAAGAGATTAAGATTATTATTGTCGCAGGTATATTACCCGATGATAGTTGCTGTAGGAGTATTCTTCGTTATGACATTAGGATCAATAGACTTCACTGAAGGTTCAACACTCGGTGTTGCGTCAATCGTAATCTCTGTGCTTTCGTTCTACAGCATTCCGCTTGCGGTAATCGGCGGAATAGTTACGGGTGCGTTAATCGGTGCAGTGAATGGATTCTTTCACGTGAAATTCAAATTGCAGAGCTTCATCGTAACAATATGCACAATGTATCTCTTCAGGGGAGTGTGTGCATATCTCACGACAGAGACAGCAATACCAGCAGGCAAAGCATTAAAGGCACTGGACAGTGATAATTTGAAAATTGCAATTACACTTACTGTTCTTATAGTCGCATACTTCCTGTTCAGGTTCACGAGGGTCGGCCATGATGTAAAAGCTATAGGTTCAGGTGAAACAGCAGCACGTTTCTCAGGAGTTCATACGGACAGAGTGAAATTTCTTGTGTTTGTTGCGGCAGGAGCATTAACAGGACTTGCGGCATTCGTGAATGTTCTGAAGGTTGGTTCGATAACAGCAACTGCGGGCAATCAGCTTGAGACACAAATATTAGTCTCACTTGTTCTCGGCGGACTTCCAATAACAGGAGGCGCAAAAGTTCGTTTCTCAAACATAATCGTAGGAACGTTAATGTACACAATTCTGAACAACGGGCTTGTAATGTTGGGATTGGAATCGGCGGCACAGCAGCTCATCAAGGGAATAGTATTCTTGATATTTGTTGCGCTGACAATCGACAGAAAAGCGTTGAAAGTAATAAAGTAATATTATTAAAAGTCCCCTCTCAATTTCGGGAGGGGATTCATATTCCAGTTCTCATTAACGGAATCACATTGATAACCGGCTCTTCATACGGATGAATTTTTTTCACGGCTTCAATTACTGAATCAATTTTCGTGAGTTCACATGTAACTTCAACTTTTAGTTCTGGCTCTTCGCTTATCGTTCCTTCATGGCCAATATAAGGGTTCGTACCTTTAAGAGGTCTCCATGTTCCGATGACATGACTGTACGACATGCATGAATCATAATTTCCGATATGACCTGCATCACACTGAATCAAAACCTCACGGAGCAACTTCAAATGCGATTCAGGAATGAAAATTTCAATCTTGCAATAATCGAACGTCATAGTATCTGCGTGTATATCGGGCCTTTAGGAGTTAATACACTTCGCATAAGAACCAGTTCATCACACAGCCAGTTCATTAACGGGAATGTACCAAGCTGATTAATCACATTCTCACTGACTGATTCACCTTTGAGCCTCGCGAGCGTAAGATGTGCACGAAATTTTCTCGTGTCGCGTTCAAGTTCTTCATCACGGTACAATATATCATTAACCTGCCGTGATAAACCTGCAAGCTCCTTTGAACCTCGTGAACACCCAAGCCATAATACATTTGCATTTTTCATGTTCGGGAATGCTCCGATTGTTGAGAGTTCGATTCTGAAAGGCTCAAAGTGTTTCAAAGGTTTCAATGATTCAATCACATCATCAATCACTTCAGGCTCAAGTTCACCGAGAAATTTTAACGTAATATGAAACTGTTCGCGTTTAACCCAGTGAATTTTGGACAGCGGACGAAGATCATCAAGAAAATCTTCGAGTGAGTCAGAAATATCTTCAGGAAGTTTTACGGCAACGAACGCACGAATCAGTTCACTCATGCTAAATGTACTTCACGAATTCTGATTCACCATTGCGTATTGAATGACGATCTGTAGGTTCAGCATCATCTGCGGGATAACCAATCGGGAATATTGCGACTAAATCATAATCTTTCATTTCAGGGAAGAACTCTTTTATCTTCGGTACATCGAAGAGTCCTACCCATGTTGAGCCAAGCCCTAAATCATGAATCGCGAGCATTATGTGTGTTGCAACGATACTTGCATCAACGTCCTCAAAGTTTCGATTGTCCGACGGTCTCACGAATGCGCCTTCAGATTTTCCTCCGACAACGAGGACTGCTGAAGCGTTATTCATCCATTGGAATGGCGTTGAGGCTTTCACTTTTGCGAGTGCGTCTTCACTTTTTATTGCCCAGATTTTCACGGGCTGTGCGTTTTTTGCTGTTGGGGCGATTCTTCCTGCCTCAATAATTTTTCTGAGCTTCTCATCTTCAACTGGCTTATCTGAAAACTTGCGGCATGAATATCTTTCCTTTGCGAGCGTAAAGAACTCCATGTATATCAAATCCTTTCATGAATGTGTGTACAAAAAAACCCCGCCATAGAGACGGGGAATTATTTTCAAATTTATTCTTTCTCCCAGTCTGTGCCCTTGAAGGCCTCTGCGAATGGGTTATACATTGCTTCGTCGTCATCATATCCTGTCGAATCTTTCTGAGGCTTTGAACGTTTGCCTTTGCGTCCGCGACCTTCTCCTCGTTCAGGACGTTCACCTTTTGAGTGTTCAGATCTGCGTTCAGTTCTTTCTTCTTTGGGCTGTACTGGTGCAGGCTCTGGTTCAGGTTCAAGTTCACTGAGTGATAATCTCATGCGTCTCTGCTCTGGATTCACTTCGAGCACTCGTGCTGTTACAACGTCACCTTCATGCACAACGTCTTCGGGTTTCTCAACGTGTTTGCGGCTCAACTGCGAAATGTGAATCAATGCCTCGATTCCTTCTTCAACTTCTGCGAATACTCCAAACGGTGCGAGTCTCACTATCTTAACCTGAATGTCTGTGTTCGCAGGATAACGTGTAACTGCATCGCTCCATGGATCATGAAGCTGTTTGCATCCCAGACTAATGCGCCTGTCTTTCGGGTCATCGCCTGTCTGAACATCAAGCACAAGAACTTCAAGCTCCTGTCCTCTTTTGAGTACGTCTCTGGGTTTCTTGATTCTCGTCCAGCTTATATCGCCCACATGCACAAGTCCTTCAATGCCGTCTTCAATCTCAACGAACGCTCCGAAATCCGTAAGGTTCGTCACTGTTCCCTTGATTACATCGCCCTTGTGAATGCGTTCTGCTACCGTGTTCCATGGGTCACCTGCAACCTGTTTCATGCTCAATGAGATTCTATCTTTCTCGCGGTCTATTCCGATTACCTTCACCGTAACCTTGTCGCCTTCTTTGAACCCTTCAACTTTCTTCGGTGCACCCCTCATGCTGCGCTTCCATGAAATTTCTGTTGCATGAACGAGACCGTCAAGCTCACCAAGATTCACGAACACTCCGAATTCTGTTACGCTGCTCACTTTGCCTTCGAGAACATCACCCTCATGAACTCTTTCATAGAACTTGGCTTTGCGTTCTGCTTCTGCTTCTTCAAGCAAAACTCTGCGGGAGAATACCAAACGATGACTGCGCCTGTTGTGATCTAACACTTTGACATTGATGTTCTGACCGATAAAGTTCGACGGATTTGCGCCTCTTGGAGACATTGTGAGCTGTGATACAGGTATGAACCCCTCTATGCCGCAGAAATCAACCATGAGTCCGCCTTTCACACGACTAACTCCTCTGACCTGCACAACATCACTCTCTGCTATTTTGGCTTCAACTTCCTGCCAGCGTTTCTCTAATTCATGTCTGCCTCTGCTTAGTGTAAGCTGTGCCTCTTCTCCGTCTCTCACGCTCGTAACTTCAACTTCAATCTGATCTCCAGGTTTTGGCTCTGGCCCAGTCTCAATAAGCACACGATTCGTGTAGTCCCTGACCGGCAATAACCCTTCACACTTGAAGCCTACGTTGATTAACCAGCCAGCTTCATTTCTGCTTACAACTGTTCCGGTTAATATCTGGCCTTTGTGAATCCTCACAGTCTCATACTGTTCAAGAAGTTCCTGCATTGTCTCAGGCTCTTTTGATGCTTCTGTGCTCACTTGCGCTGTCTCTTCTGCTGATGACTCTGCTGTTACTTCGTCTTTACGTTCAATTACTTCCTGCTGATCCATTAGTGAATCAAACCCCCTGCTGTTACGCAATATTGTTCATAATTTTATCGATAAGCCATTCAGGTGTACTTGCTCCTGCGGCAATACCAATCTTTTTTTTATCCATAAACCAATTTTTATTTTTCTCTAACTCTTCTTCTTCCTCAACCCATAACACGCTTACTTTCTCAGACTCTATAATATCTCTGAGCTTTCCTGTGTTCGCGCTTGACCTTCCGCCAATTAACACTACTCCGTCAACCTTGCCGCCTCTCACTAATTCGCGAACTGCATTCTGTCTTTCTGCTGTAGCTTTGCATATCGTGTTGCATACATGAAGCTGTGAACATTTGCCCACGAGAATCGCCGATACTCTCGATAATCTTTCTTCTCTTTGCGTTGTCTGTGAGATTAATGCTATCTTTCCGTATGTTTTTATTCTCTCTGCTTCGTCTTCGTTCAATGTTACTTCTGCATTCTTTATATCTGCAACATAGCCAAGTATGCCCTGTATCTCCGGATGATTCTTGTCGCCCAAGAGCACAACATGATAGCCTTCACGTGAAAATTGAGCGGCTAAATTCTGCGCTTTCTTCACAAACGGACATGTCATGTCTTCAACGTCCACTCCTTTTGCTCTTAGTGCTTCAATCACTTCAAGTGCTTCTCCGTGCGCACGTATAAGAACTTTTGATCCTGCTGGAATTTCATCAACATTATCTGCAACCTTCAAGCCCATTGCCTGAAGACGTGATACCTCCTGCGGGTTATGTATCGGCAGTCCTATTGTCCAGACTTCATGATTATCCTGCAATGAACGTTCTATTGCATCAACTGCGCGTTTGACTCCGAAACAGAAACCGGCATGTTCAGCCATTATGATTTTCATCTCATGAGTTCCTCTGTTATTCTGGTCTTGTCTATGTGATTCAGTATCGTGTTTATTATCTCTTCCTCATGATTCGATTCTGACATGTCAAACCATACTGCCGGCTCAAATTTTTTGAACCATGTCTGCTGTCTTCTACAGAATGCCTTCGTTCTTGATATTGATTGTTCGAGTGCTTCTCTCAATGATATTTTCCCTCGATAATATTCAATCAGCTCATGATAGCCCAGCCCCTTCAACGGAACGTACCTGTCATCAAAGCCATGATCAATGAGCCATTCAACTTCCTCAGGAAAACCTGATGTGAATTCCTGCTCAAGCCGAATCTCAATCCGTGAAAATATTTCTTCGCGTGAACGTGATAACCCAATATACAGAACATCATAACCGTAATCGCGCTTGCTTCCCTCATTGTATATCTGAGACGGTGCTTTTCCAGTCAAATCCCATATCTCAAGTGCTCTCGTCACTCTCTGAATATCATTCTGATGTAATTTCTGCGCTGTCTCTGGGTCAACTTCCGCCAGCCTCATATGAAGTAATTCTGCTCCCTGTGAATTCGCAAGTGTCTCGTACTTCTCTCTCACATTATCATCTGAAGGGAGATTTGCATTCAGTGATGCATGAAACAACGCATTGTAGTAAAAGGGAGTTCCGCCGACAAAAATAGGAATTTTCTTTCTTGCATATATTCTTGAAACTGCCTGAGATGTCTTTTCTGCAAAATCTGATACTGTGATTTTCTCGTCCGGGTCAGCAATATCAATCATGTGGTGTGGGATTTCATGACGCAATGCAGATGAAACCTTATCAGTTCCAACATCCATATAGCGATACACCTGACGTGAATCAACCGAAATTATTTCTGCATTTAATTTTTCAGCTATAGAGATGCTTAAAGCTGTTTTCCCTACTGCTGTAGATCCAATTAGAGCAACCACAGGCTGCCGGTTCATTTAGAAAACTTTGACCTCTTGACGCAACATAAAATTAATACATTGGCATTATAACATAAAATATTTTTTGCAAGCGTAAAATTAAAATATTCCCTCCGTCATCAAAGGCAGAGGGAATATATGAATATCTTAATCGTATTCGAGATATGCACCCTTCATCGGACTTGCGGCCAATTCGCTGAACAGACGCAGCACACCTTTCTGATATTTTTTCGCGTGAGGCTTCCAGTTCTTTTTACGTTCTGCAAGAATCTCATCAATCTCTTCCGGCGTTTTGCGTTCACCTTTTACACCGATGATGTTCAGCTTGCGTGCGAACACATCAAGTTCAATGATATCTCCTTCTTCAACTAATGCGATCGTCCCTCCTGCTGCTGCCTCCGGACTGCAATGACCAATCACAGGCCCAGTTGATGCACCCGAAAATCTTCCGTCAGTTATGAGTGCAATCGTTTTGCCGAGTTCCTTATCTGAACTTATCGCTTCTGACGTGTAGAACATCTCAGGCATTCCTGAACCTTTAGGCCCTTCGTAGCGAATGAAAACCGCATCACCTTTCTGCACTTTATGATGTAGCACTGCATCAAGGCATTCCTCTTCACTGTCGAAAGGTCTCGCATTCAATACAGCCCTGTACATTTCCTTTGGGCATGCTGTATGTTTAATCACTGCACCTTCAGGAGCAAGATTGCCTTTGAGTACAACAATGCTTCCGTCTGTGCCGATTGCCTTATCATACGGACGAATGATATCTTCTTTCGTGATTTGAATTCCGTATTTCTTGTTCGCTTCGTCAAGCCACTTCTGACATCTCTCATAGAATCCATTCGCTTTGAGTTCCGCAAGATTTTCTCCGAGCGTCTTTCCCGTTACGGTCATCACATCAAGATGAAGGACAGCTTTAATCTCTTCCATGATTGCAGGTACACCGCCGGCATAATAGAAAAATTCCGCAGGCCATTTACCCGCAGGACGCAAATCAAGAAGATAATGTGCTCCTCTGTGCAAGCGGTCGAAAGTGTCTCCTGTAATCGTGATTCCGTATTCGTGAGCTATTGCCGGAAGATGAAGAAGGCAATTCGTACTTCCTGATATTGCAGCGTGAACCATAATTGCATTTTCGAGGCTCTCCATTGTAACTATGTCTGAAGGTTTCAGTCCTTCATATGCGAGTTCAACTGCTCGTTTGCCTGCGTTGTATGCGTAATCGATTAGGTCAGGACTCGTTGCAGGAAGTAATGCACTTCCCGGAAGAGTGAGACCGAGTGCTTCAGCCATAATCTGCAATGTTGATGCAGTTCCAATGAATGAACACGCTCCGCATGATGGACATGCATTATGTTTTGCCCAAAGCAGTTTTGCTTCATCAATTTCGCCGCGTTCAAATTTCGCTGAATACATACCAAGCTGTTCGAGTGTGAGAAGTTCAGGCCCTGCACTCATTGTGCCTCCCGTAACCATAATCGAAGGAATATTCACCCGTGCCATTCCGATTAAATTTCCCGGCATACCTTTATCACAGCTTGCAATGAATACACCAGCGTCAAACGGAGTAGCGTTAGCATGAATCTCAATCATATTCGCAATCATTTCACGGCTTGCGAGACTGAAATTGATTCCGTCATGGCCTTGCGACTCTCCGTCACACATATCCGTACAGAAGTATCTTGCACCGAATCCCCCTGCATCAGCGATACCTTTTCGTGCAGCTTCAACGAGTTTCATGAGATGTCCGCTTCCTGGATGACTATCACCCGCAGTGCTCTCAATGATTACCTGAGGCTTGCCTAAATCTTCTGGTTTCCAACCTGTGCCTATTCTTAACGGGTCAAGTTCAGGCGCAATCTTTCGTAATTTCTGGCTTGTGAGTTCCATTATAATCTTACCCTCCAGACTGACAGAAATTTTTTTGTTTTTTTGGAATGAATATATTATTGCATATACTTCACTTGTTTTCGCAAAAAAATATCTCTATAATCTTTATTTATCTCAAAAATTTTTTCAATAATACACATTACTCTGAAAGGAGAGAGTGAGCTTTGTTAATGGCAATTTTCCTCATCTCAATAGCAGTTCTCCTGTTCTGTATCATAAAACTGAAACTGAATGC
>CAJOLN010000021.1 GCA_905235395.1 uncultured Synergistales bacterium | reverse complement strand
AGTCTGTATGTTCAGGACACGTTGGATTTTGACTATTGCAGTGATGTTCGTGGCTATGCACCATTCATACCAGAGATTGACGGTGTATCATTCAGAACTCCGCAGGTACCTTCAACACTTCCTACAATGGACGAAGCATTAGTGTATATTCCAAAGGATAAGCTCAATGATTATTACATGAAGCTGCTGCACGAGGGATTGAACGTTCATACGATACATACAGAAATGGAAGGCGGAATGATGTATGATACATTCAGAGAATTTCTGCGTAAATGCAGTGATAATGATATAGAGTTCCTGACACTGAGAGATGCATTGAGAAATTCAGAGCTTGTGCATTCGCGAATCACTAAGGGAACTCTCAAAGGCAGAGCAGGAACATTAGCGGTACAGCAGTAAGGAGACTTAGAAATGAAGAAGTTATCATATGGCCGTCAATGGATTAATGAAGACGACATAGCAGAAGTAGTGAAGATATTGCGCGGAGACTGGCTGACAATGGGGCCTACGGTTGAGGCATTCGAGAAGAGACTCGCTGACTACGTAGGAATGAAACATGCAGTTACGTTTTCATCAGGGACAGCGGCGTTGCATGGGGCGATGAACGCGGCAGGACTTCATGAAGGGGATTACGCACTGACAACGGCACTGACATTCGCGGCAACTTCAAACAGCATAATCTACACTGGAGCAACTCCCATTTTTGCAGACATTGACCCTGACACACTATGCATGAACACAAAAACACGAATCAACAAGCCTGTACGTGCAATAGTGCCTGTGAGCTTTGCGGGTTATCCATTGGACATTAAAGCATACAGAGCGATTGCACCAGAAGCAGTATTGATTGAAGATGCAAGCCATGCATTAGGCCATGACAGGAAAGAATTTGCCGACATGATGACCTTGAGCTTTCACCCTGTTAAGCACATAACAACAGGAGAAGGCGGAGCAGTCCTCACGAACAATGACGAATATGCAGAGAAGTTATTACGTTTCAGGAATCACGGAATGTATCAGAAAGAGATGATTGAACTCGGTTACAATTACAGACTCTCAGAGATACATTGTGCATTAGGGTTGAGCCAGATGAACCGGCTTGACGAATTCATAGCCAGACGCAGAGAACTCGCCGCGATGTATCAGGAATATTTATCGGGAATCGAGAACGTGATACTTCCTCCGTCGCATGAAAAACATCTATGGCATTTATACGCACTGCAAGTAACGAACAATCTACGTGATTCGCTTTCAGAATATCTTCGTGAACATGACATCAACCCCACGACACACTATAAGCCCGTCCCATTGCAAAAATATTATCGTGAACATTACGGCTATCATGACGGGGATTTTCCAGAATCAGAAAAGTATTATGCGCAGGAAATATCATTACCGTTATACCCAATGATGAAAGATGAAGATGTTCTGAGGGTATCGGAGACAATCAGGGAATTCATGAGGAGGAAAAAGAACAGTTGAGAGTATTTATTTTAGGAGCAGGAGGTTTCATAGGCACGCATTTAACCGAAAAACTTCTGAACGCTTCAGATTATGAAGTGAGTGCATTTGACATCAACACGAGCAGACTTGAAAAATTTTCAGATAACCCGCGCTTCACATGTTACAAGGGAGATATATTTACAGAGACGGAATATATACGTGAGCAGGTAAAGAAGAGTGATATAGTCTTGCCGTTTGCAGGAGTAGCAATGCCGTCATATTATCTAACACATCCTCTTTGGACGTTTGAGCTTGACTTTGAGCAGAATCTTAAAGTGATAAGAATGTGCGTAGAATATGGCAAGCGTGTAATCTTCCCTTCAACATCAGAGGTCTATGGAATGTCGGACGGTTCATCGAATCTTGATGAAGAGACCAGCTCGTTAGTACTTGGCCCGGTGAATAAAATGCGGTGGATATATAGCTGTTCAAAGCAGATGATAGACCGAGTAATCACGGCATACGGACAAGAAAAGGGATTGCAGTACACATTGTTTCGTCCGTTCAACTGGATTGGGCCGGGACTGGACACAATGAATGACGCGAAAGAACATCGTGCACGTTCACTTACGCAGATAATTTACGATATTCTGAATCGCGGTGAGGTAAAACTTGTCGGAGGCGGAGAACAGAGACGCAGCTTCACATGGATAGGTGACGGAACAGACGCATTGATGTTAATTCTGAAGAACGAAGGCAAACGAGCAGACAGCAGAATATTCAACATAGGCAACCCGAACAACAATTATTCGATTCGCGAACTGACAGAGATAATCATAGAAGAGATGAAAGAATTTTCATCATTCAGGCATAAGGCAGAGAGCGTGAAAATAGTAACGATTTCACCGGAGAGCTATTACTCGAATGGTTACGATGACACGAAGAACCGTGTACCTTCAATCAGCAACATAATGAGTTTAGGCTGGAAACCCAAAGTAACATTGCGTGAGGCAGTGAGAAAGACGTTAGGAGCATATCATGACTAAGAAAATATTATGTGTATTAGCAGTTCTGCTTGTGGTTTATGTATATTTCTCTGGTCTCAGTGATTACGGTTTTCTTGATCCGGACGAAGGCCGTTATTCTGAAATTCCGCGTGAGATGATTGAATCGGGGGACTATATAACACCGAAATTGAATTACGTGAAATATTTTGAGAAGCCAATACTGCATTACTGGTTCACACTTGCGTCATTCAAAGTCTTCGGACAGAATGAATTTGCCGGAAGATTTACGCCTGTTCTGCTTGGCCTTCTTGGCTGTATGGTAACATCACTTCTTGCGTACACAATCACGAAGGATAAGCGTGCGTCTTTCATGTCGGGTCTGATACTTTCATCATGTACACTATGGTTCGGGATATCGCGGATAAACATAACGGATATGACGCTTACATTCTTCTTCACGCTTTCACTTTTCTGTTTCCGAATGTGGGTTGATGACACGAAAAAATTTTTCTGGCTCTGCATGTTTTATATCTCAATGGCACTCTCAGTACTGACTAAAGGGTTAATCGGTGTAGTTCTGCCCGGCGGAATAACAGTGATATATGCATTATGTACAGGCCAGGCCAAACGAATACTCACGCGAATATTTTCGCCTTCAGCAATCATAATTTTCTTTCTGGTCAATTTCATCTGGTTCATTCCAGTGTGCATGGTAAACCCTGACTTCTTTAACTTCTTTTTCATACATGAACACTTTCTGAGATACACGACAACGATTCACGATCGCTATCACCCGTTTTACTGGTTCATTCCGATATTGATTGCCGGATTAGTTCCCTACACTGGGTTATTATGGGATTCAATGAAGGCCATGCTTGGAAAGTGCAGGCTCATCACGAAGTCTGACAGAATATTTTTAGGCTTATGGTTTTTCATTACGTTCATATTCTTCTCATTCTCTGATTCAAAACTCGTAACGTATATTTTGCCTTGTTATCCTCCGCTGGCAGTGTTATTCGGAGCAATACTTCAATCATACGAAGGTAAGGAGTTCAGGACATTCATAACATTAAACGCACTGATTCTGATTCCGTTATCATTGACTGGTATATTATGGCCGATGTTCGCGAATGACCCAGACGTAATTGCAATGCGTACACCTGCTTTTATGCTTTCAGTTACGCTTTTCATCTTCACGATAGCAACCTTCATTCTTCCTCGTAAGAACGTATCAGTCATCGTGTGCATATTGGGAGTGTTATGCATGTATTCAGCATCAGGAGCATTCATCGTTGAAGGAAAATTATTATCTCACAAAGAGGCCGCCGAAATCATCAGGAATGAATCTCCCGATGACGTGATAGTGTTTCAGAAGTTAATGCAGGGAATGAATTACTATCTTGAACGCCGAACGATAACAGCAGACATAATAGATGAACTTGAATTCGGAGCTGAACAGGATATCGAGCGTGATAAATGGTTCATAGATACGAAGAGAGCACAGGAACTATGGAATTCAGAGCGTCATATAGTGTTAATCTCACGAAGCAAGAGCAGAGACTATGTGCATTTATGTTTTCCGGAAGCAAAACGTGAATGGCTTACGAGTTCGGATATAGTGTTAGCGAATTATTAAATCTTGACAACAATATAATAACTGCTATAATGCATACATAAATAATTCAGGAGGTAAAAAACATGTCAGACAGCAAGAAGTTTTTTGAACTCGCAGCAAGTGACAAGGTAGTACAGGCAGAAGTAGAGAAGGCATCACTTGAGGCACTGAAGGCATTAGTTGCAAAGAAGGGACTCAATGACGAAGCACAGAAGGCACTCACCGGTGCAGTGGCAAAGGTAGCAGAGGCACACGGACTGAAGCTAGGCGGAATGGATGAAGTATCATCCGACGAGATGAAAGCGGTTGCAGGCGGCATTTATAATTGTACCGGTGCAGTATCGCATCTTGTATGCGACATTGTAACATGGTAAGCTGAAATGAGTTGAACTGTTGCTCTTTCGGGGGCAGCAGTTTTTTTTTTCAACAGGAAACAAATTAGGAGGTAAACAGCATGTCAGACAGCAAGAAATTTTTTGAACTTGTAGCAAGCGACAAGGCAGTACAGGCAGAAATAGAGAAGGCATCACTTGAGGCACTGAAGGCATTATTTGCAGAGAAGGGCTTCAAGGACGAAGCACAGAAGGCATTCACCGATGCAGTGGCAAAGGTAGCGGAGGCACATGGTTTCACTCTTGGAGGAATGGATGAAATCTCCCCCGAAGAAATGAAAGCTGTTGTTGGCGGCGAGTCCTGGTGGGAAATATACAAACGTCTTTTGGAGAGTTCGGGATTGGGGAACCTAAGTGTATTATAGACTGAAAGATAAATATTTGCTTCGAGGCTGGGAGAAACTCCCGTATGCCATAGTAGACAGCACGACAGGCTTTGCAGAGTTTCTAATGTATGAACAGATGCAGGCAGTTGAACTATGTGACGGCTCAATTGATATTTCAGGGGATTTCATACCCGAAACGCTGAAGAATGAAATTGCGGAAATGGAGAAGCGCGGTTACGTTGAACAATGCAGGCATGGCGAGGGACTGAAACCGAATCAGGAATACAGGAAATATCCATCGAGATATATAAAGTCGGTTCACTGGTCAGTAACGGGAAAATGCAATTACAGATGTAAGCACTGTTACATGTCAGCACCTGATGTGAATGCGCACCAGATTTCACATGAAGAAGCGATGAATATAATTGACCAGTTAGCGGAATGCGGAGTTATGCAGGTTCAGCTTACTGGAGGAGAAGCATTAATCCGCGATGATATTCTTGAACTCATAGATGCATTAACCGAACGTGGAATATTAGTTACGCAGATATATTCCAACGGGGCATTAGTGAACAAAAAGTTTCTCACGGAACTTCAGAATCACAATCTTCATCCTCTCTTCGTGATGAGCTATGACGGTGCTGACGGCTGGCATGACTGGTTACGCGGTGTAAAGGGCGCAGAAGAACTTGTGAACCGTGCGTTTGCTTTATGCCGTGATATGGGATTTAATGTTTCGTCGAACATGACGCTTCACGGAGGGAATCTGCACACACTGAGAGCGAGTATCAATCATCTTGCGGAACTCGGAGTTGTGCAGGTCAAAACGTCCTTTGCGATGAACTTGGGAGAATGGAAGACAAAAGGCAAAGAAGTATCACTCAAGGATTTATTTCAGACGTACTTGGACTATATCCCCCACTGGTATGAAGACGGAATGCCTATAAGTATATTCTTCACATCATTCTTCATTGCGAATCCGAATGAACCCGACAAGTATACGATTGTCGGCTACAATGATTCGTATGACCCCGATGAAACTCTGTTATGCGGCCATGCGAGGAGCACTTCATATATTTCACCAGACGGAAGGCCAATGATGTGCGGATTGCTTGCGGGGTTAAAGATGCAGGAAGAATATCCAACAGTGTTCGAGAAGAAATTTTCAGAATGCATAGACACGCCAGAATACATGAAGTTAATCGACATGAGAGCGAGTGATTTCCTGAAGGTGAATCGGAAGTGCGGAACATGCAGATTCACGAAGCACTGTTACGGAGGGTGCAGGGGAGTGGCACTCATAGATGATGAAAATAATCTCATGGGAACAGCATCAACGGTGTGTGAGATGTATTACGGAGGTTGGATAAAGAAGATAGTTGAAACGGTGAGGAAGGCGAGACCGACTGCGATATGTCCTGTGAAAGATGAATCATTATTGTGAAAAAATTCCCCGCAGTGACGAAATGACGCGGGGATATATTTTTATTTGCAGAAGAGCTTTAACACTAACGGCCAGATCACGATGATGTAGAACGTCAGGCACGCTTCATAAAGCAATCTTCCGAGATGAGCATTAGTGAAGCTGACGATAATGGGTTTAAGTCCATAAATCATGAAAGCTAACGGAATTAACCCGATTAAGGAGAGCATAACACCTTTGAAATTCAATCCTGTATGAGAGAACTTCACGAAATATTTCTCAACAAGCCTTGCCAGAATCAACACCATTAATCCGCCTATCTGTCCCCATGAATCAACTGTCATTTTGTTCGGATCAACGAGTAATTGCCCGTTAACCTTGTCCATTGGGTAAGACTTCAGATTTGTATAAACGAAAAGAGCAAGAGCAATCAGGAATTCAATTGCAAGTATTTTATTCTCACTGTCAGGTGAACGTTCAATGTATTTGAACATAAGGTTAGCAAGATACAGACCCAACAGTCCGATAAGGAAACCTACGATGACATCTTGAGGAGTATGAACGCCGAGATAATTGCGTGAGAACATGACAGTCAGAAAAGTGAGAATACACAGAGAGCATAGCCATTTGATTTTTCTCGTGAACATTGCTATGCCTCCGCAAATTACCACTGACATCGCAGAATGTCCGCTCGGAAATGAATAACCTGTTGCAGTAGTTATTGCATCACCTGCCGGAATAACTCTTGCATCGCGTACCCAAGGACGATATACACAGGCAATAAGTTTCACAGTAGCGTTAATTGTCTGTGCAATTCTCAAAGCGAATAAGATGAACAAACCCTTTCGTTTACTTACGCACCAGTAGATGAAAGCTGGCAGAAGCAAGATGTAGTTGATAGCGAAGAATGAAATTGCTTCCATGAAAGGTGTTAGAGCGTCATTGATTGAGATTCTGAAATCCTGAAGCCAGAGTAAATATGTTATATCCATTGTGTAAGCACATCTCTTAGTCTTTGTTGTTAGTGAATATCTTCAGGACAATGGGCCAGATTACGATAATGTAGAACATTAAGCATGTCTCATAGAGCAATCTTCCGAGATGAGCATTAGTGAAGCCAACGATAATGGGTTTAAGTCCATAAATCATGAAGCCCAGCGGAATTAACCCGATTAAGGAGAGCATAACACCTTTTGCATTAAGTCCAGTCTCAGAGAATTTCACGAATTTTTTCTCAATCCACCTTGCGATAACCAACACAAATAATCCGCCTATATCACCCCATGCATCAATTGTCATATCGTTAGGGTCAACGAGTAATTTCCCGTTAACCTTGTCCATTGGATATGATTTCAGATTCACGTAAGCGAAAACAGCCAGTGCAATAATGGCTTCAGCAATCAGAATCTTATTCTCACTCTCAGGTGAACGATCAATGATTTTGAACGTGTAACTTGCAATCCATATACCAAGACTTCCGAGAACGAGACCAGCAAGAACGTCCTGCGGAGTATGAACGCCGAGATAATTGCGTGAGAACATGACGGTGAGAATTGCGAGAATGAACAGCCAGCACAGCCATTTGATTTTTTTCGCGTAAATTGCGAGGCCTCCGTAAATCGGAACTGACATCATTGTATGTCCGCTTGGGAATGAATATCCTCCTGCTGTTTCTATTGCGTTGCCTGCCGGGATGATTCTTGCATCTTTTATCCATGGTCTGTATACGCATGCTGTGAGTTTGACTGCCGCGTTAATGGTCTGTGCGATTCTCATTGCGAAGAATATGAACAGGCCGCTTCGTTTGTTCAGACACCAGTAGACAAATGCGGGCAGAAGAATGATATAGTGGGTACTGAAAAATGAAATTGCTTCCATGAAGGGCGTTAGTGCATCATTGATTGAGATTCTGAAATCTTGTAGCCATAGCAGATATGTTATGTCCATGATTAATTATTCTCCTTTCTTGAGTGCGTCATTCTTTGCAATCAGATCAATGAACACTAGATTTTCTTTACCTGTATTCATGAGCGCATGAGCTTCACCAGCAACAGCAATCGTAACAGACTGAGGCCCTACGATAAATTCATTGCCTTCACTGTCAGTGAACGTGCCTGTACCTGAGAGAATGATATACGTATCTTCATTGTCAGCGTGTTTATGAAGTCCGATACTTTCGCCTGGTTTCAGTGTCATCAGTCCAATTTCTTTGATTGCCTGATTCACATCAGCCTGTTCACGCCTGAATGCAAATCTACCGTACAATGTTCCTATACCTGTTCCGCCTGCATGTTCAACATTTTTCTCAAAGAGTTTTTCTGCCGGGAAATACTGCGGTGTTGGATTTGCGGTTATGGCTTTGAGGTCTGCGCCTGAATTCTTAGCGATGATGTCAAGGAACACTAAATCTTCATCGTAGAGATTTGCGAGTCCGTGTGCCTGTCCTGGTCTTGCTATGGTCATGTCGCCTTCATGAACAACATATGCGTTCCCGTTGCCGTCAGTGAATATTCCATTGCCTGAGATGATGAGATATGCGTCTTCGTTGTCAGCGTGAGAATGAGTACCGATAAAGTCTCCTTTCTTGAGCGTCATGAATCCGATTTCCTTGATTGCGTCTTCATCTCTTGCGTTATCCCGCGTGAATGCAAACTCACCGTACAATGTGCCTTTACCGCCTGCAACATTCTCTTTGTTGAGTTCAGTTAATTCACTTGCTGTGTAACACTGTCCATGCTTTACCGGTTTAGCATACGAACATGAAACGATAAGCATAAAAATAAAAAGTGAAACAAAAATTTTCTTCATAATGAATGCCTCCTGTATAAAAAGTTCATACATTATAGCAAGCCATGAAAAAAGCCCCCAGACTTTTACATCTGAGAGCTTTTATTTCTCTGTGTGATTAACTAGTCGTTTAAATCAAATTCCGTCTCTGTCGTTACTACTGCTTTTGCACTCTTGATACTTACAGGTACCTTATTGAATATCGAACCGTTCGTTATCATTGCATTCATTGCGTTCTTTATGCTTAATGATGTCGCTTCGGCATTCCCATAATTATAACTGTAAGTTATAGTGCTTCCCTGTGCATTTCCAAACAGAAAAACTATTTTTGTTCCTGATGCCATTTTTCTTTTCACCTCCTTTCCGGTTTATTCTCCTTTCAACTAGTCAGAGAGTGTGCTGGTTCTGACTTCCTGAACTGTGCTTAACGTCTTTGAAAAGCATGGAACTAAATTCTCAACTATAGCCATCACTTTTGACATATCGTATGTCTCATGATTGAGTGAACCGAGACTTACGCTAACTGTCCTGTTGTTGCCGTGTGAATCCTGTCCATTGTTCAGAAGCATTTTTACTGCTACTTTCTCTAAGTTTGCTGTAACTGCCATTTTTGTTTTCACTTCCTTTCTGTCTCGTTTATGAGTGACATTATATATCATATTTGCGCTATGTCAAGCATTTTTTTCAAAAAAAAATTAACCTCCTGCACTAAGGCAGAAGGCTATGCATGAGAACCAGTGTTAAGCAATCATGAAGGCAAGTACAAACAGCAATCCTAAAGCTAATGTAATGAGACCATAAGCTAAACTTGAAGGAAGAAGACTGCTGATAGTGTCGCCTTTTTCCTCATCATGATAATAACCGAAGTCTGTATCTTCAGGAGGACGAATGAATTTTATGCGTGACGCATTTGAGAGCATTAATGATACAGGCCCTGCACTTATGAGGTCAACAAGACGTGCGAAGAGTGCACCGATGAACGGCAGAATGATTCCGATAATGGGACGGAAAAATAAATTTTCGATATTGAGTTTTTCAGGCCATAAATCAATATATGTCTCACGCTGAATCAGAAGTTTGCGAATAAAGAAAAAATATACGATTATTCCGATTGAGATTGATATGAATGATCCTTTAAGATTTTCAAACGAAAAATAGTTCACGATATGATGATGTTCAGGGCCATTCATGAATGACGATCCCATTATGCTTATTCTGTCTGCTGTTCCTGTGAATATGCCAATCACTGGAAGAATGAGAGCTGAAATTGTGAGAATGAATGCATTGTGCCATGAGAGATAAATATTTTTCTGGTGCATGTCCTGTGACGGCTTCATGATGAATAATGCAGTGAAGAGTTTAATCACGTAAGCAGCAGTGAGACCACCTGAGATTAAGAACAGCCATTCGCATATCTGGAAGATGATAAGTTCAGAAGATGCGCTAAGTTCATGAATATGTTCAACGATTGCCTCATGAATCAGTGTCTTTCCGAGATAACCATTCCAGAAAGGTACACCCATTAAACCCAGACCTCCCATTATGAAAGCGAACATCAGAACAGGTTTATGTTTTCCGAAGCCCTTAATGTCATTGAGATTTAGCTTGTGAGTGTTCATGTGCACAACGCCTGCGCATAAGAATAACACGAGCTTTATTAACGAATGCCCAATCATATATAACAATGTTCCACGAACGGCCAGGTCATTATTTTCACCAAGAAAGCACTGCATAGATACTCCTGTTAAGATGAATCCCAATTGAGACATAGACGAGCATGCAAGAGTACGTTTAATGTTGATTGAGAAAACTGCGAGAACAGCACCTAATACCATTGTAATCATGGCCATGACCAGAAGCATGAATCCCCAGTACGAATCGTGAAGGAAGATACCGGAACTGAGAACGAGAATTCCGAATAAGCCAGACTTAGTGAGAAGACCTGAGAGCAAAGCACTGCTAGGGGCTGGAGCTGCTGTGTGTGCAGTAGGAAGCCAGATATGAGACGGAAAGATTGCGGCCTTCGCGGAAAATCCAACGAACACGAGAAATCCTGAAATATATAATGCAGTTTTGTCTTCAGGTTTGAAATTCGCAAGTTCATCAATATCAAGCGTACCTGCCTGAGCATAAAGCAGAATTAATCCTGTGAGTGTAATCAGTCCTCCGATAATCGCAATCGCAAGATATGTCTGTGCTGCACGTTGTGCTTCGTGTGTCTCGTCCTGAACGACCATAACATACGAGAATAACGACATCATCTCAAAGAACATAAACGTTGTGAAGAGATCGGCTGAGAGGAATACACCCATGATTGAGCCAAAGGTCATCAGAACATAAAGATAGTAGCGATTTCTGTTGTGATGACTATGAAGATATTCGCGAGAGAAGATTGTTGTTGCTGACCACATGAACGCAATGATTAACGCATAGATGAATCTGAAAACATCGAGTTTAAGTTTCATTCCGAGACCGCATACACCTGGAATGAAAAGCTCAGTGCCTATGAGAGAATAACATGAAATGACAGCGGCAAATTCAATCAAGCATACGGCATCAGCGAGATAATCTCGTATAGTTCTGCTGTATCTTCCTGCAATATATGATATTCCTCCTCCGAACATAGGCAAAAGGATTAGGAACAGGAGCATATGATTTCCTCCTTTTATTGTGAGTTATCTATTATGGATTGAGCTATTATAACAGGCAGAAAAAAATCCTCCGGCATTAAACCAGAGGACTTATGATTTTACTTTTTACAGCTAAGGACAATATCACATATTTTGTCTACGGTCTCAATGGAAATGTCAGCGTAAATCGGAAGTGTCAGAACTCTCCTGCTTATGTGAAGTGCAGCGGGAGTTTGGGAAACATCAAAGCGTCCGTGAAAAGCGGAGAAGGTATTTGTGAGAGGGTAGAAGTATTTGCGTGCGATGATATTATTCTCAGCCAGTTTCGTGAATACTTCTTCCCTGCTTGATCCGAACATTTTTTCTTCAAATATCACAGGGAAATATGCATAATTTGGTTTTACGTTCTCCTGAATCACATTGAGCCTTAATCCTTCAACGCAAGACAGTCTTTCACGATAATGTTCGCAGATGAGTTTTCGTTTTGCAATTTCATCATCAACATGCCGTAAATTACATATGCCCATAGCCGCGCAGAATTCATTCATCTTTGCGTTTGCTCCTACAGCACTCACTTCTTCTGTTCCGTGAATTCCGAAATTCTTCAGGTCATAAAGTATCTCGCCTATCTTCTTATCTCTGAAACATGCAGCTCCTCCTTCAATTGAATTGAAGACTTTTGTAGCATGAAAACTGAAACACGAAGCATCACCGAATGATGCAGTGCTCTTCCCTTTGTACGTTTCACCGAATGTGTGAGCAGCATCATAAATCACTTTGAGTTCATACTTCTTTGCAATGCGTTCAATCTCTTCAATATTGCATATATTTCCGTAGACGTGTACGGGCATGATTGCACAAGTTCTGTCCGTGATGAGGGATTCAAGTTTTGATGTGTCTATCGTGAAATCGTCGGGGCTTATGTCACAGAATACCGGCGTTAATCCATTGCGAATGATTGCATGAGTTGTTGATGCGAAAGTGAACGGAGTAGTTATGACTTCACCCTGAAGATTCATTGCCTGAAGTGTAAGCTCAAGTGCCATATGTCCATTCGTGAGGAGTTCAATGTTATCAACACCGAGATATCTGCAAAGTTCAGATTGAAATTGTTTATGCTTAACTCCCATGTTGGTGAGCCAGTGTGATTCAAAAATGGGTTTTATCTCTTCAACATATTCTTCAAGTGATGGAATTGATGAACGTGTAACAAGAATTTGTTCCGGCATGTGAAATAATTCTCTCCTTTAATCCTCGAAGACTTTGCGCCATTGTTCGACAGCATAATTTGAATTAGCGCGTTCTTCGGCAATTTTGATATTATTATAAGCCAGTTCAGGAGGAAAATTCACAAGTTCATGAAGAGTTATGTTTTCGAGTTCAGAAATGGGATACACGATGTATTTCATATTCTGTGTGTAATGTTTCCACATTGAAGTGTCTTCACGAAGATACACTTTCTTTCCGAGCCTGAGAAGAAGTGATATATTTCCCATTGCCTGCTGACGATTATTGTTAAATATTCCCGCCTCACATGAAGCAAGCAGATTAACATACTCTTCAAAACTCATGAAATCTGTAACTGGAATAAAATTTCTGCCGAATATCTTTCTTCCCGTTTCTATTATTTCTATGCGGTAATCATCTGAGCCATAAGACAGAGGACAAGTTATTGTGATATTTTCATTCTTTAGATGTTCGAGAACATGAAATATTTTCATATGCTGATTTGTATTCGTCGCGGAATTTCCGATAATAATCCTGTGAGTATGATTTGACTGTGAATGTTTTTGCCGTATCTCCGCAAAATTTAATTTCCTCCGTGGACTGCCCATCATCGGAGCAACGAAATGCTTTGTGTTATTCGGGAATATTCTGCAAAGTTCTTCTACGTCTGAATTAATCAGATTAATAGTTCCTGCACACATTTTTATCAGCGAATGTTGAAGCAATTTATTCAGGCTTCTTCTAGGATGACGTAATGTGTAATGTAATGTGTAATGAATATCTCTGTAGCTGTAGAAATCTCCTCCCCAGAAATGCAGATATGTTTTTGATGTTAAACCGGACAGAATCAAAAAGGTTCTCCTCTTCCATGATGCCCATATTCCGCTGTAAATTATTTTTCTGCACTGATGAAGGAGTTTTCTGTTGTCAGGATTTAATATTATTCTGAGCAGATTATCTTCATGAACGTTATCACAATTACAGATTCTGAGAGGAACATCTGATTTTCTGACGAAGAAATGATGTTCCCATTCAGGCATACGGAGCTTAAAGAAGTCGATATAGCCTGCAGCAAATTTATCTTCAGGGTCTCTGCTGATGAAATGCACAATAATATTCTTACCGAACATCATGCAGCAACCTCCAGCGGGAACTCAGAGACAAAAAAATTCCCTACTGAATTAATGCTCAACAGGGAATAATTTTCTTTCGTTGTCTTTATGTATGCTAAACTTCTTCTGGATTTTACTTCATAATAGTAGTCAGAGAACAGAGAACAGAGAACAGAGAACAGAGAACAGAGAACAATTATACTTCATTTTGCGTATCATTGTCAATACCCTTTCTGGTAATATTGCTTTGATGATTTTTCTTGCTACCCTGTATGTTGCGTAGCCCGCAAAGGCTGGCCATATATACAACGGGATATTTGAGAGATTGTAACACTCATTCAGTTTTGCATCCTTTATGACTGAACCATGAAATTTTATGTGGCCTTTAAGCTCTCGTAATAAAACAAAGAAGTATTTGTAATAATGTACCTTTCCAAAAAAATGATCAAGCATTCTATATACTTCACTCATCCATAATGTACTTTCTTGTAGCCTTTCATACTCTCCCATTTTTGCCAGTTTTGAACTCCATGAATCTTTTGAATCTATTACATGTCTGTATGCTGCAAATTCCTGAGCGAAATAGTGTACCTTTCCAAGCCTAAGGAGTATTGCTAAAATTCTTTGATCACCTACACCCCTAAGTTTGATATAAAAATCTATATCTTCGGATGTCATGAGCCTCCAGAAATTCCTTATTACTAAACTTGCAAGCTGATGAATCAAACCTGTAAGTATGTTAGATGGATAATCACCCTCACCTGTTTTGGGATTCCACGTAGCACGTGATGCTTCATCATACTGGCTGTACTTATTCACAGGAAGTGTATTGCTGTATACAGCTATGCAGTCAGGGTTAGCTTCGAGATAATCAACCTGAATCTGAAGTTTATTCTCATCAATCCAAAAATCATCACACTCACAATAGGCTATATACTTGCCCATGAGATAAGGCAGCACTTTCGGGAAAAACGATTTGCCATTCTGATAATAATTCGTCTCCTCAATTATTGCCGTGATATTCGGATTCTCTGATGCATACCGCCGAATGATTTCCGCACTTCTATCTGTCGATGCGTCATCATGAATCACAATGTTCACAGGAAAGTTCGTCTTCTGCATTAACACTCCCCTGATTGCTTCATCGAGATACTTCTCGTGATTGTAGCAGGTCATATACACTGTAACAGAAGGAGGACGTTTATCGCGTTCATGAATCTCTTTGAGGGTTATCAATCAATCAACATCCTTTCTAAAAATTGATGATGGTTATTATACAGCAATATAAAGTAATGGTGCTATAATTACAGTCAATCCAACATGAATTTTTATGAAAGGGGAAAATTTTTATCATGTCAACAATCGGATATTATGATCCCGAAAACTTCAAGAAAGTGTATCACGCACAGCCCCGCACCACAATTGAGACACTCTTTTACGGCAATAACGTTCATCATGTCTCAGACCTGAAGGAAGCGTACACACTCGCAAAGAATTCACCTGGCACAATAGAGCTTACAGGAATGCCGGTGTACAAACCCGAAGAGCAGGGTCTTCCTATGGGTGCAAATGTTCTTCTCTTCAACGACGGAGCAATCTTCGGACGCACAGCAGCAGCACGACGTATCGTAGGTTATCCTGACGTAGACGTAACGAAGTACTGCAAAATAATCCGCGAGGCAGTGTTCAACATGCGCTACAGGAAACTTTACGAGGCAGATGCATATGTGGGACTCGATGAGGATTTCATGACAGCCGCCCACATAATCCTTCCTGAAGGTTACGAGAACAACCTGTACAACTGGATGATAAATTTCCAGTATGCAAATGAAGCATACAAGCCAAGATACGAAGCCTCACGAAAGATTTCAGATCATGACGGAGATATATTCTTCGTAGCAGATCCTGACTGGCCGCACGGAGACGCAAAACTTCAGGAACAGTTCCCTCTCGGAATCGCATTCTTCTCACCTGAAGAAAACTGCGCAATCGTTCTCGGACTTCGTTACTTCGGTGAACTCAAGAAGGGTACTCTCACACTCGCATGGGGAATCGCGGCACGTAACGGTTACGCCTCATGTCATGGCGGACTGAAGAGATATACACTCAAAGACGGAAGCGGAAAGAAATTTGTTGTTGCGGCATTTGGACTTTCAGGTTCAGGGAAATCAACAATCACTCACGCAAAGCATGACGGGAAATATGATGTCATGGTTCTTCATGATGATGCATTCGTCGTAAACGTCAAGGATAAGTACGCGATTGCACTTGAACCGACATATTTCGACAAGGTTGCAGATTACCCGATCGGATGCCCGGATAACAAGTACATTCTGACATTGCAGAACTGCGGGTGCGTTAAGACAGCAGACGGGAAACTGATAGCAGTAACTGAGGACATAAGAAACGGAAACGGAAGAGCAATCAAATCACGTCTATGGTCACCGAACAGAGTAGACAGAATCGGTGAGCCTCTGAACGCAATCTTCTGGCTCATGAGAGATCCTACACTGCCTCCTGTACTGAAGCTCGAAGGCCCGTCACTTGCATCAGTGCTCGGTGCAACACTCGCGACAAAGAGAACAAGTGCAGAGAACTTAGCACCAGGCGTTGACCCTGACGCGTTAGTCTGCGAGCCTTATGCGAACCCGTTCAGGACATACCCGTTAGGAATGGACTATGAGAGATTCAAACAGCTCATCTCAGACGGAGTTGACTGCTACATTCTGAACACTGGCAACTTCATGGGCAAGGCAGTAGGCAAAGAAAATACGCTGATGGTCATTGAGAAAATCGTTGAGGGTAAAGCGGAATGGGTTCCTTTCGGCAACCTTTCAGGCATCAAGACGATGATAGTACCCGGATACGAGGCAGACTTGAAGAACGAAGACTATCGTACACAGCTCAAGAAGAGATTCCAGGACAGATTGAACTTCATCAAGTCAAGAGAGACAGAGAGAGGCGGAATTGATAAACTGCCCGATGATGCACGCGAGGCAGTTGAGAAATTGATCGCAGAGATTGGATAACCTTCTTTTCTAAATTATTAACGGCTTCCTTCTTTCTTTTTTAGATTGAGGGAAGCCGCTTTTATTTATTCAGTCGAAATCAATTAACTTAGGTACTCCGAAATTATCTATCATGTAGTCAACAAAATCTGATATCCTTTCTTCTGTTATGAACGGTGCCTGAATTCTCGTGAGTCTGGTTCCGCCTGACCTCCTGAAAAGCATATCTCCCTTGCCTGTCAGCTTGAACGCATCATCAACACCAAGAATACTTTTTGAATCTTCTTTTGATGATTCTGTGAACGCCGCACATACTGGTATGTTCGATTTTATTAGTTCGGGAACATTTTTCTCCGCAGAAATTATCACATGTATTCCGCATATTCCTCCTTTCTGTGCAAGTCTCACAATCAAATCATCAATTACATTGCCCGCTAAGTAAAGCAAATCATCAAATTCATTAATCACAATCACAATCTCAGGAAGCCTTTTATCTTTCTGTAACCTGCGATTGTATGACGCTAGATTTCTTGTGCGTGTCACTGAAAAATTTTCTGTTCTCGTTTCCATTTCTTTCATTGCCCATTGAAGTGCGCTTAGTACATCTTCTGAATCACTTGCAGGAGACGCTAACAGATGAGGCATATCTTCATACACGGAGAGTTCAAGATGTCTTGGGTCAATGAGAATGAGTTTAAGTTCATCAGGACTTCTCACAGAACACATGCTGAGTATGCAGGTATTCACGAACATACTGCGTCCTGAACCCTTACTGCCCGTGATCATCATGTGAGGCATATCATCAAGGCCATGAACGGAAACTTTGCCGTCAATGTTCATTCCCAATGCTATTGGAAGTCTTGAGGTGCTCTTCCTGAATTCCTCTGATTCAATTATGCTTCTCAGCGTGATTATCTTTCTGTCCCTTCTCGGTACTTCTATTCCTGTGTAACGCGTTCCGGGTATCGGAGCTTCAATCCTGACTGACATAAATGAAAGTGCCATTGCAAGTTCACCGTCGAGTTCTGAAACTTTGCTTACCTTTGTGCCAGGTGCAAGTTCAATCTGATATTGAATCACTGATGCAGCTTCAACTGTCTTTGCTATTGACGCGTTTATCTTAAAATCTTTCAGCGTTGAGATTATTACATTGCCCTGTTCATCTGAGAGACTTAGCCTGTCATTATTCATTTCTAGTTTAGGTGCAGGGCCGAAAATTTCAATTGGCGGAGGAAAAACTGAATCTTTATTTTTCCGAGAAGATTCTGATTCACCAGACATTACTGTGTGCAGAGGTCTTCTTATCTTTCGGGGCTGAATACTTCGGTGAGTTTTCTTGTTCTCTGGTGATGGTGATGCGGTATTCAGTATTGCGAGTATGTTATCAAAAACTTCAACGGGATTTTGCGGTTCACGTTTTTCTTCAGGTTCTTGCATCTGCTCAGGCTCTGAATCATTTGACGCATTTCTGAACTTCGGAATGTCCACAGTGCCAAAATTAAAATCTGCAACTGAAACGTCAGGCTCCTTATCATTAAAGCCTTCTACATTAATGCTTCTGCCAAACAATATCTGTTCCGGCGTGTAGTCTTCGTAATTTAAATCCCGTCTTCTTCTTGTGTGTACTGGCTTAACTCTTTTTCTTCTGCGCAGGAATTTCAGGTTTATATTTCTCAGTGAAGGCAATGAAGGAAGAGATACTCTCAATATTTTAGAACCGTACAGATATGCTGACAAAATGAATGACCCTATAACGAGTATCAGTGTGATGAATGTCCCGATGTTGAGGACAAAAAATTTCGCCAGTCCGTGCCCAAATGCACCAGGAATAAACAATGTGGCTTCTGAATTAAAGCCCGTTTCTCTCAGCAGGCCAAGCATGAACGCAAAAGATATGTATAGCTGAAGAGTTCCAAGTATCTGGCGAGGCAGCAGAGGCACACGAAACCTCATGAACAATGCGATACACAGATACATTCCGAACAGCAAAAGCACAATCACAGCTCCTCCGAATGAAGAGCGAAGAGATTTCCCAAGATTGCGTCCGCTTTCTCCTGCGAGAGAACTATCGAACAGCGAGAGAATCAAAAATATACATAAAATAGTCATCACGAACAGAAAAAAATCTGCCCAGCTTCCAAAATTGCTATGCCTTCTGTTATTTTTTCTCCGGCTCAATCATTATTCATTCCTTTCTTGCGTCTTTGATATTCTTCTGGTGTTCCTTGTGTGTCTTTGCGAAATAGTGATAGCCGCTTTTGCCTGCGACATAGTATAAGTATTCGTTATCTTCAGGGTCTAATGCGGCATTCCACGCTGCAGCTCCGGGTATGCATATGGGTTTTGGCGGTAATCCTGCATTCTTGTATGTGTTGTATGGTGAATCAATCTCAAGGTCTTTATAGAGCACGCGGGTCAGCTTTTTGCCTTTCAAACGCCACGCATATACTACTGTAGCGTCTATCTGTAAAAGCATATTCTTTCTGAGCCTGTTATGAATCACTCCGGCTACTGTTCTGCTCTCATCGTCATGCAGAACCTCACGTTCAACCATTGAGGCAATTATCGCGGCATCAAAAATGTCTTTCGCATTCAATCTGTGTTCCGTTATGAACTCTCCCCATATCTGCCACCATGCATTTGATGCTGTGCTCACAATTTCATCTGCTGTGCGGTCAATCAGCATATATGTTTCAGGCATAAGAAATGCGATACGTGTATATTCATCTTTTGGAAGGTCTTTAATGAGATTAAGCATATTCTTAGGATAATTTGAATCTCTCAGCAATGCCTCACATATATTTTTGCGGGTCAATTTATCGTCCTGGCTTTCAAGTGATTCAATCAATGTGAATGCGTCAATTCCCGGAAGTATCTGCGCTTTCAATAATGCTGGTCTCGCTGTGCGTAACTGTCTGGCAAGGTTCCATGGGTCTGAAGGTACAACGCTGTAATGTCCTGCCCGAATCTTTTTGTCTATTCCGAACTTCACCATCCATTTTGATAGCTCGGCAGGAGAACCTTTCACAAGTGCACCGCTGAATTCAAATGCTCTTGCTGCCTGTGAGGCTGTCATTCCGTTTTCAATTGAGACATTT
>CAJOLN010000020.1 GCA_905235395.1 uncultured Synergistales bacterium | reverse complement strand
AATTTTTGATATTATTTCTGCTTGAGAATATTATCTCATTTGCATATATTTTTGAAATAATTCGATTAAGTTAAAATTTTCTGTGTAATTCTTTTTTTTGAGGAGGCACAATAGAATCATGTTACCGAATCCTGAACTCATACATCCATTAGCGAACTTTGAAAATTTAATTTATGTTAAACTTTCAATCACTAATCCAAATATCATTGTCGGAGATTTCACATACATCACTGATTCTGATTTTGAGTCTCACGTTCTGCATCATTATCCATTCATCGGAGATAAACTCATCATAGGGAAGTTCTGCCAGATTGCCGCAGGTGTGAAATTCATCATGAACGGAGCAAATCATCAAATGAATTGCGTATCAACATTCCCGTTTTACATTTTTGACGGCTGGAAGGAACATGCGAACACTCCAGCGTTATCTGAATTGCCTTTTAAAGGTGATACTGTCATCGCAAATGATGTGTGGATAGGAGAGAATGCAACGATATTACCAGGCGTTCACATTGGGAACGGAGCAATTATCGGAATGAACAGCACTGTAGGAAGCGATATAGATTCGTATTCAATTGCTGTTGGGGAATCCTGCAAAGGTTATACGTAAACGCTTTGATGAAGAGATGATTGCTCTTCTGGAAAAATTATGCTGGTGGGATAAAAGCATTGATGAGATTCTGAATCTGATTCCGATTCTCACATGCAGTGATACAGAATACGTAAAAGCTGAACTTAAATTTTATCCCGGAATGATATAATCTCTAACATAAAAGCACACACAGCAATTATATATTGGCATTTATACATTTATAGTTTGAATCGAAATTGTGCTTTGGCTTTTAAAGGCGCGTACAGCAAATCATTCATAGGACTCTAAATTTTATGAAATCTTGCGTTTTGTCTTTTCTTGAATCAAATATATCAGGGAGGAATTATTTCATGCTTGAACATCTCAGGAACGAAGCTAACAGAACCCTCACCGAAAATCTCGCTGCAACATATAAATCAACTCTCTCATTCTGTCTGGATCTATTCGCCACAATCGGAGCATTGAGGAATCAGACCGATGATGAAATCATAAATAGATTCATACGTGCGTTCACAGAAGATCCTAACATGGCCATGAAGATTTTATTTTATGCCCGCGACATTCGGGGAGGAATTGGTGAACGAAGAGTTTTCAGAGTGATATTGAACTGGCTTGCGGATAATCATTCTCCCTCTGTCATCAAGAATCTCTCTAAAATTCCTGAATACGGACGCTACGATGACCTTCTTGTGCTCATGGATACAAAGTGCGAAGAGTTAATGCTTGGCCTCGTGAAATCACAGCTCGAACAGGATATAGCTTCCGAAAATCCTTCACTGCTTGCAAAGTGGCTTCCTTCAGTGAACGCATCAAATAAGCTCGTCAGAAGAACAGCGAAACATGTAGCATGCTTCTTAGGCATGAACAATAAAGAATACAGGCAGACGCTATCACTTCTGCGAAAGAAGATAAGCATAATCGAGAACAATTTGCGAATGAGAGATTACACGTTCGACTATGAAAAGCAACCGTCAAAGGCCATGTTCAAATACAGGCGGGCATTCATACGCAACGATAACAAACGCTACAATAAATTTCTTCAGGAGGTCTCAGAAGGAAAAGCAACACTTAATACCAGGACATTAGCACCATATGAAATAATCATGCCCATATTCAAAAGTATGCCCGATGAAGAAGCAAAGAAGGCACTTGATGTAACATGGAATGCTCTTGAAGACTTCACGAACAATGAGAATGCACTTGCTGTTATCGACGGCTCAGGCTCAATGTACGGAGGCATAGTGATTTACCCGATAGCAGTTGCAGTTTCACTCGGAATATATTTCGCTGAACGTAACAAGGGGAAATTCGCAAATCATTTCATCACGTTCTCTAGATCTCCTCAGCTTGTCGAGATTAAGGGCGATAACATTTTTGATAAGGTTCAATACTGCGCATCATTCGATGAAATTGCAAACACGAACATTCAGAAAGTCTTTGAGCTTATCCTGAACACCGCAGTGAATCATAATGTTCCTCAAGATGAAATGCCTTCACGGATATATATTATCTCTGACATGGAATTTGATTCATGCACGGACGATTCTGACATGACTAACTTCGAGTACGCAAAGAAAATTTTCGCCGAACATAACTACACACTTCCTGAAGTTGTGTTCTGGAACGTGGACAGCAGGAATAATCAGCAGCCTGTAACTATGAATGAACAAGGAGTATGTCTCATCAGCGGAGTATCACCTCGAATATTCTCAATGATAAAGTCAGGGAGATTCTCACCGCTTGAATATATGCTTTATATTCTTAACGATGAACGTTACGCCGACATAAGAGCATGAGAGCTTGACAGAATAAATCATCACATGTAAAATCATTTTTCGTTGAAATGTTGAAGCCGGTGTAGCTCAGTCGGTAGAGCAGCTGACTTGTAATCAGCAGGTCGGAGGTTCGAATCCCCTTGCCGGCTCCAGTAATTTGAAAAATAAATATGGTGGAATGGCCGAGTGGTCAATGGCAACAGACTGTAAATCTGTCGACGGGAGTCTACCATGGTTCAAATCCATGTTCCACCACTTAACTTTTGCCGATTTAGCTCAGCCGGCAGAGCACATCCATGGTAAGGATGGGGTCTTCGGTTCAAATCCGAAAATCGGCTTCGTGAATGAAAATAATAGCTTCGAAGTGAAAATGCTTCGGGGCTTTTTTTGTTGCACAATATAAATTTGAACATGATATAATCGCAGAAAATTTGAATTTCAGGTAATTATAAGCAAATTAGATTATGAAAAAAAATTTTTACATGGTCTTTGTAGGATTATTTTTCGCGTCATGTCTGGCCTTAATGTTTGCTGTCTGGTATTCGATTCACGTGCTTTATGAATACAGGACAGAATATGAAACACTCGAAGCAGAACGCAATAACTATACCGGCATGATTGAAAGTCTTGAAGAACGTAACAGTACACTCTCAAAAATAGCAAAACTCGACATCAACCGAACTGGTACAGCTTCAGATGCAGTTGCGTTTTTTTCGCAGGTACGTCTTGCAATCGAGACTGAAGGAATGAATCTTATCTCAATGTCGTCAGGCCAGAACGAAAAAGATATGAAGCTCTCACTAAGTCTTCAGGGTACGTATTATTCACTTGCACATTTGCTCGCATCATGGAGGACTATGCCTGTTGCTGCACGAATCACATCACTTAGACTGAAACGTGACAGGAATGCACCTGAAGATTTCATTGAAGCAGAAATTACGATTGAGGGAATGAGCAATGCTGAATAATATTCATGATTCTTTCGTGTACTTTTGGGAATGCATAACAGGAGTTCTTGAAGACAATAAAGCCAGAATGCTTCGTTTTTCTGTTTTCATCACGCTGTTTATTGGTATAATCTGGGCAGCATGGAATTACTTTGAGGTCAGCGTAATCGGAAACACGAACGAAGAAGGCGATTATTTTGAAAGAGAGATCAGAGCACAGAGAGCAGTTGCAGAAAATGAAAATGAAACGCTCAAGAAAATAGCAGACCTTGCCGCGACAGTTAATGACATGAGGAACGGAGGATTTGCCATAGCAGAAGCAATGAACGGAATGAATCGCAGACTATTTAATATTGACGGCTTCAATGAGTTCGGCATGGAAAATTTATCAGGTACAGGTGATGATTTCTTTAAAGAAGTTAATGCTACTCCCTCACAATCTGTACAAGGCCATGAAGAGAAACATGAAGTTCATGAAGTTGCTGTGCGTGCTATCATGCTCTCTGAGAAATCAAAACTTGCTGTTGTTGATGCTGACGGCAAGAAGGGAATTATAATCAGTGTAGGCTCAGAGCTTCATGGAGGAGCTGGCCGTGTAGTACAAATCAAATCTAATGGTCTGACCGTGAGAAATTCAAGCACTAAGCAGGAAATCGAATATTTGATTAAATAGAATTATTGAGGGTAAAATTATATATTCAATGTAAGTAAAAACTAATACGAAAAAAATTTACAGGATAAGGTGAGCTAAATTATGTTCAAGAGATTCTGCTTTGTGTGCATTTTGGGGGTTATGCTTTTTTCATGTTCATCTTCTTGTGCCGCTTCAAAAAAGAACACTAAAGACAGCGATGCTCTTCTGACTAATTGCAATTTCTATCAGCTTGGCACAGATGAATTTGTGATGAAATTATCCGGCAGAAAGTTACCTGACCCTGAGACAGAATTCATTGACGACATAATACAGATAACATTTAATGGAACTAAGATAAAAAATCCCGCAGACATAAACACATCTTTATTGACGCTTGCAGAGACTATACCACTGATTTATAGCTTTGAAGCTGAAAATGTTTCTGATGAGCATGAGAAAAAAAACTTTCGTGCAGTTATGACAATAAAGACCAGCAGACCCATGAAACTTGATTCAATTCAAAGATCATCAAATGGATACACACTCAGAATGAAGAAACTTGAAACTGAAAGTTCATTCATCAATGCAAAGATTATTCCTAAGAGAACAGCAATTGCACCTGAAAATATGCTTCCGTTCAGAGTGGATACAAAGGTGAGTGTAGAATTCCGTGATGCAGAACTCAGAGACATATTCAGGCTGTTAATGGCTCAGATAAACCGCAATATTATAATTGATTCATCATTTCCTAAAGATGTTTTCGTAACAATGTCCATTGAAGATATACGCATTGATGATGTTCTGAATCATCTGCTCAGGACATATAACATTGCGTGTTTCCCCGCAGGAAAGAACATTACGGCATTCGGAACAAAAGATGGATTGTATAAACTCTCTGGTGCAAATGAGACAAAAGCATTCAAGATAAAGTTTGCGGAAGCAGCACATGTAAAAACACTTTTAGTGAACCTTGCAAATATTCCAGAAGGCAATATAACAGTTGATGAGAGAACCAGAATGCTATATGTAACGACTAATCCGGCCAAAATGGAAGAGGCAGAAGAATTCATAAACAGTGCAGACATTCCGATGAAACAGGTAATGATTCGTGCAAGCATATTCGAGTTCACAGATGATGATTCGGATCTTATACGTAACACACTCGACATAGCATATGATGAATGGCAAATATCACTAGGCGGAGGACAAATCACTATTGATTATGCAGAGGATCGCTCACGTACAAACAGGAATCCTAGAACAGCAAGAACGATTGAGAATGTATTCACTGCACTGGAGTCACGAGGCAAGGGACGTGTTATAGCCAATCCATCGGTGACAGCAATAGACGGACAGCAGGCATCAATTACACTGAAGCAGGAGATAATGTATCAGGCCGGAATGGACGACAATAAGAATCCTAAATGGGACATAAAAACTGTAGGCCCTGAATTGAGATTCACTCCGCGCATTGAGGATGACGGATACATAAATCTTGATATAAATATCAAGACGGGAGATTATATAGGCAAGGACGATGACGGAAATATACGCACGACAGACAGAACAGTGAATACGAAAATCCGTGTGAAAGACGGAATGCCATTTGTGATAGGCGGTTTATTTTCAGAGAGCACAGTTACACAGACGAACAAAATTCCGATATTAGGGAACATACCATTACTAGGAAATATATTCACATACAGGACAACGGATAAAAATAATACACAGGCCGTAATGCTCATCACACCGTATATTCTTGACAGCAAATAATCGCAATAATATATAATTAGCAAGCATAACGCAAAAATTATTTCGGGAGGTTTTATCTTTATGGCACAGGTAGCAGATACCACTACGTTCTACGTTGGCCTTAAATTGCGCTGGCAGGACGGAATATGGGAAATAGTTGACTATGATCATCACAAAATGGGCAGAGGCGGAGCAGTAGTACGCACGAAGTTACGCAATGTAGAGACAGGAGCAATCGTTGAGAATTCATTCAAGCCCGGCGAAAAATTTGAACGCATAATTTATGAAGATAAACCCGCACAGTATTCATATCGTGACGGTGAAGATTATGTTTTTATGGATCTTGCAACGTATGAAGAAATGAGATTGTCGCCTCAAGTTTTGGGAGATGCAGCGAAATATCTCGTTGATGACATTGAGATTCAGATTGAGTTCTTTGAGGGTAAAGTCATGGGAATCGAACTGCCCAAGAGCGTGACAATGAAAGTTGTGGATACCCCGCCTGCATTCAAAGGAGACACAGTAACAGGAGGAGGCAAGCCCGCAACACTTGAGACGGGACTTGTAGTAACTGTACCTGTATTCATTGAGCCTGGAGAAGACATCGTAGTAGACACGAGAACAGGTGCATATCTCGAAAGAGCAAAGAAGTAATGCCTGAGAACAATAACAGTCAGGAAGAATTTGCGAACGGCGGAGCGATTCATATCTCAGAGGACGTAATTGCAGAACTTGCCAGAAAAACGATTCAGGGAATCCAGAACATAAAAGTTGCCGGAAAACTGCCGTCGAGATTCACGATAGGGCGCAGGTCAGGAGGAATACGCGTATCAGTAGAGCATAAGCAGAGAATGATAGCTGTTGATGCAAATATTCTCGTGAAATACGGCCAGAGAATTCCAGATCTTGCATGGGACGTTCAGGAGAAGATAAAAGACAATCTCGAACGCTACACAGGTTATGATGTTAAAGCAGTGAATGTGAACGTTCAGGGAATATACACGGGTGCGGGTGATGATTTTCAACTGAAGATTGAGGATTCAGAAACGCCTGACCCTGACAATGAGGCAGACTAGCATGTATTTCTTATGGAAGAATACGCCTTACGGGATAATCAGAATATCATGCGAAGGTCTGTATGAGTTTTCTGATGACATGATGAAATCAAAGCTCAAGTTGTACAGTGTGACGCTCATGCCTTCGGGAAAAAAAGATCATGCTGATATAACAATTGTGTTCTCTGATGATGATTTGAATCCCGAAAGCCGCAAGAAGATTGAGAAACATTTTGATACTGTCATGAGACCTATGGGATTGAAGCCTTCGGTTGTGTGGGCAATACCAGAACGTGGAATTATGCAGGTTCTAGGCAATCCGTATGTGTGGGCAGGGATAGCGTCATCAACTGCAATAATCATAACGGCAGGGTTCGCAGGATTCTTCTGGACTGTTTTCTGGGGGACATCTGCATGGTTCTTCATACGGGGAATATCGCTGATTTCAAAACGCTTTAGGAGAGTATAAACACATGGCCAGACTTCAAAAACAGAAACAGAAAAAATATATTGGCCGGAAATTTGAAGCTATTCACAGATCAAGAGAGCTTGCAGTTCAATTCCTGTACTCTCTTGATGTTTGCCCGGAACAAAATTTTGATGAGTCGCTTGAATTATTCATGAACGTTGAAGAAGTTGCAAAAGATGACAAGCCTGAAGTCAAAGAACGCTGCCGTGATATTGCCGCTGAAGTTTGGAATCACAAGAATGATATTGACGGCCTGCTTCTCAGAATCGTTACGGGCTGGAGACCTGAACGCATGGTGAGTGTTGACAGGACTATACTGCGTCTTATGGTGCTTGAAGGATTCATCATGAAGACGCTTCCAGTTAAGTCTGCGATTTCTGAGGCAACAACATTAGCATGTAATTTCGGGACTAAAGACTCTTCGAGATTTGTGAATGGAGTTATGCACAAGGTAGCAGAGTATTTCACTTCAGAGGAGGCGAAATCATAATTGCATGAAATTGATATACTGCTTGCCGCTTTCAATGGCGAAAAATTCATTGCTGAACAGTTAGATTCGATTCTTTCACAGACGTTTAAAGATTTCAGGATAATCATACGCGATGACGGTTCAAATGATAATACGCCGGCAATAATTGAAGATTACGCGGGAAAATATCCAGACAAAATTGAAGTTGTACATGACGATGTCGTATGCAGAAATCCGACAAAGAATTTCTTTCAGTTAATGAAACATGCAAAAGCTGATTACGTTATGTTCTGCGATCAGGATGACGTGTGGCTGAATGAGAAGATTGAACGCACTCTTGAAGCCATGAAGGAAGCTGAGAAAATGAATCCCGGAAAGCCTGTTTTAGTGTTTACGGGAATGAATGTAACTGACGAAAAGCTGAACGTGATTCATGAGTTTGTGCCTCTGGATATGAATGCGAAAAAACATAACAGTCTGGTCTCAATGTTTGAAGAAAATTTTGTGAACGGCTGTACTGAAATGATTAACCGTTCGCTTTATGAGAACATTGGAGATTATGATACGCTCATCGTAAATCATGACTGGTGGACTGCCCTTTATGCTCGTGCCTGCGGAGTGATATGCTATGTTCCTGAAGCAATGATGCTATACAGACAGCATGAACATAATGCAATAGGTTACTCTGATGAAGGAGGCGTGATGTTCAGGCTGAAAGAGTTTGTGTGCAAACCCTTCAGAAAGATTCGCGGTGCAGGGATATTCTTTCATGAGCTTCATGAGAGAGTTGTTATGTTCCGTGATAGATACGCAGATAAGATGATGCCCGATAAGTTAAAACAGGTTGATGATTTCATTGGTATATTCACGGGGAAGAGAAGCAAAAGATTAGCCTGTTTCAGGAGACTTGATTACTCAGGACATCACAGCAAAATAGAAAATCTGCTTTACGTTCTGAAAATCTTAATGTACTAGTCAAAATCAAAATAAAATCCCCCTCGCCAAATCACAAGGGGGAAATTTTTTTTACTTTTTCAATGCCGCTGTTAATGCTTCAACAACTTCTTGAGGTTTTGCCTGGCCTTTTGATTCTTTCATGACCAATCCCTGAAGGAATTTGAATTTTTTCCCTTTCGTGTCTTTGCCCGATTGAATTTCAGCTAAGACATCAGGATTTGCTTTAATCACGTTCGATATTATCTCAGCAAGTGCATTGCCCGCTACTCCGCCTTCTGTTATGCCGAGCTTCTTCACTACATCATCAAGTACGCAATCATTCGCACACATGTAATCAAATACTTCTTTTGCCTGAGTTGTTGAGAGCTTCCTGTCATCAACGCGTCTCACAATCTCCGCAAGAACTTCTGGTTTAACTCTGAACTCTGAAATTTTTTTCTGTGTCTCATTCAGAACTCTCAATACTTCCGTTCGTACCCAGTTTGCAGCCCTCACAGGATTTGCTCCGGCTTTCACACATGCTTCAAAGTAGTCTGCTGTGGCCTTGTCGTCAGTAAGAATATCTGCGGCTTCCTGCGTAAGTCCCATATCATGAACATAACGATTTGCTCTCACGTCTGGCATTTCAGGCATCATTGCTGTCACACGGTCAATCCATTCCTGATTTACGATTAAAGGGGGCAGATCAGGTTCAACAATGAATTTTCGATAGAACTCTTTTACACGTGAGGCACTCGTTACACCTTTCGCATCGTTCCAGTGACGAGTCTCCTGCAAAACTTCTCCGCCTGACTGCAAAATTTTTTTCTGTCTCTTAATTTCAAATTCAATTGCACGTTCAAGCGCACGAAATGAATTCATATTCTTCACTTCAACTTTTCTGCCCCATCTTCCGTCTGAACATTTGAGTGATACGTTTGCGTCAAATCTCATCATTCCCTTGTCTAAATCAGCGTCACTTGCTCCGGCATAACGTACACGTCTCTGAAGGTTCATTGCGTATTCAACTGCTTCAGCCGATGATGATATATCAGGTTCACTCACTATTTCTCCTAATGGCATTCCTGCTCTGTTGTAGTCAACGTATGATGTCGATGCTCCCTCAAGCCTTCCGTCTGATGCACTGTGATGCATTGCCGCCGCGTCCTCTTCAAGATGTAAATGATTCACTCGAATCTTCTTTAGCTTGCCTTCTGCGTCATGTACCTCTATGTATCCGTCAGCTACAACTGGTAAATCACACTGGCTGATCTGGTGTCCTTTTGGCAGGTCAGGATAGAAGTATGACTTTCTGAAGAACAAAGAGCGGGGCTGTACCGTGCAATGAAGAGCCATACCCGCGAGCATTCCCTTTTCGACGACATTATGATTCAGTCTTGGGAGTGAACCGGGCAGTCCCATGCATACAGGACATATATTCGTGTTTGCAGGTGCGTCTGTGTCTGTTGAACATGCACAGAATATCTTCGTGTCTGTTTTCAGACGAATGTGTATTTCAATTCCTATTACGGGTGTAAATGTTAGTTCTGACATTCTATTTCACTCCTCCGTCCGCGATTTTCGGTGAGCCTAAATGACGTTCAAGTATCATTCCTGCATTCAGAATTTCAGAATCACTCCAGCGAGGGCCAATTAACTGCAAGCCTACAGGAAGTTTTGTTGAATCATCATAGCCCGTGAAGAATGATAATCCAGGAAGTCCGGCCAGGTTCACCGGCAATGTGTAGAGGTCAGTCTCATAACCTTTCATTGCATCTTCGTCCTCTTCGCCTATCTTGTGAGGCAGTGAAGGGGTAACAGGCTGAAGAATGAAATCACACTCACCGAATGCACGAATGAATTCCTGAGCAATTAGAGTGCGTACCTTCGTGGCGGCAACGTAATATTCATCACATCTTGACGGTTCAGTTAAGCATGTTCCTGCTATGATTCGTGATTTCACTTCGCTTCCGAATCCGTATGACCGTACACGTTCAAACATCTCTTTGATTCCTGCTGCGTCATTCACAGTGTAACCGTAACGAACTCCGTCATAACGTTCAAGATTCGTGTGTGCTTCACTCATTGCGAGAGCGTAATAACATGCGACTGCGTATTTCGATACTACAGGCAATGATACTTCTGTTATGATTGCTCCGTTCTCCTCAAGGACTTTCTGAGTCTTCTTCATGGCCTCAGCTATAGGTGCGTCTAACGTGAAGTTCTGAAATTCTTTCACAAGTGCGATTCGTTTTCCCTTTATGCTTGCGTCTTCATGGTGCGTAAAGTCAGGGTTCTTCTCGCGGAAACAACTTGAGTCCATTGGGTCATACTGTGCGAGTACACTCATCACTAGCTGAATATCTCTGATTGTCCGTGCGAATGGCCCAATCTGATCTAATGATGAACCGTATGATATTAATCCGTATCTGCTGACCATTCCGTATGTGGGTTTCATTCCATAGACACCGCAGTAACTTGCAGGCTGACGAATTGAACCGCCTGTATCGCTTCCCAGTGAGAAGGGTACGTATCCTGCACTCACTGCCGCCGCACTTCCTCCTGAACTTCCGCCGGGAATACGTGATATGTCATTTGGGTTATGCGTAGGGCCGAATGCAGAATTTCCGCATGTATTTCCCATTGCGAACTCGTCCATGTTTACTTTGCCCATTAAGACTGCTCCTGCCTCACGAAGATACTTCCATGCTGTTGCGTCATATGGAGGCTTCCAGTTTCCAAGAATTCTGCTTGCGGCTGTTGTTCTGATTCCATTGGTGCAAAGGTTATCCTTCAGGACTGTAGGAACTCCTGCAAATATTCCGTATGGATTCTCGGTTATGGGTTCTGCGTTGTCTGTACGTGTTATGAATGCATTTATCTTACCCTCACATGAATCTATTCTCTCTCTGCATGATTCAAATAGTTCCTGCGCTGAAAATTTTCTGTCTTTGATTCCCTTTGAGGCTTCGTATAAATCAAGCTTATATAATTCCATTAAGCTAATCCTCCATTATTCGCGGCACTTTGAAATATGATCCGTCTACATGTTCACTCTCATTGAATATCCCCTGCGTATTCGTGAATGCCTTCACTTTGTCTTCTCTCAATGGACATTCAAGAGCTTCCGCAAAACTGAAAGGTTCAACGTTCGTCAAATCAAGTTCCTTGAAGCTGTCAAGAATATCAAGAAAGTTGTTGATGTACTTAACAGCTCCGTCTAATTCTTTTTCTGTGAGAAGCAAACGTGATTCCAGTGCAATATCATTTACTTCTTCTCTGCTGAGTTTCACTGCTCATTTACTCTCCTTTATGGTATGTTTTTTTTTTTTTCCGCGTGTATTATACAGCGCAGTTTTACCGGCTGAGAAAATAGTGAGGCCGCAGTTATGTAGCCCTTGAAGTGCGGAAGTTAATATGTGTGAAAGTTCCTCACATTTTTCAATTTCATCTCTGCTTTCGGGACTTACTGACCTGACATAATTTTTATAATCATCCCATGTTCTCATATTTCTGACCTCCTGAGATAGTCATCACGTTCACTTCTATTCAGTGATTCGGCCAAGAAGATAATCTACGTACTGTCTTGCTGCTCTTCCTGTCATTCCTCCGTGTCTTATCTCCCAAGCATCAGAACCTTTCAGAAGTTCTTTGTCATTCACATCAAGCCCTGCATTTTTCGCGAGCGTCAGAACAATATCATGATACGTTTTTCTTGACGGACTCGAATAATTAATCGCAACTCCGAAACGTGAAGCCAGTGATAATTTTTCCTCAACCGTATCTGACCTGTGAATATCTCCCTCATGTTCCATATCTGAACGATCCTTCCAGACTTCACGCACTATATGCCTGCGGTTTGATGTCGCATATATAAGCACGTTATCCGGACGCGATTCTATTCCGCCCTCGATGACTGCCTTAAGATATTTATACTCGCTCTCGTTCTCTTCAAACGATAAATCATCAATGAACAGGACAAAGTAATAGTTCCTTCGTCTTAGCATTTCAGTTATGTGCAATATATCTCTGAACTGATGCCTGAAAATTTCAACTGCACGCAGTCCTCTCGGTGCATATTCATTCAGAAGTGCCTTAATGCTCGTTGATTTTCCTGTGCCGCCGTCACCGTAAAGCAGAACGTTATTTGCTGGTCTTCCTGATATGAAAGCCTCAGTGTTAGCTGTGAGTTCTTTCTTCTGAATTTCATAGCCGATTATGTCTGATAGTTTTACATCGCCTACATTCTCATCAGGTACGGGGACGAATTTATCTTCATCACTGTCAAACCTGAATGCCTTATTGAACGCTAAATTGCCTGCACCATGACGCTTGTAGAAATTCGTAACGATGTCATAAATTCTCTTTGCTGTTTTTGATTCTGCTATTGCCTTGCTGATTTCACATATGGGTGAACTGTTTGCCTCATTACCCGTGAAGTTATTGACATAATGCATGTGTTCGTTTTTCAGATTAAACAGTCTCAGGAATGCTTCAAAGTCATGTAATGCTACATCCTTTAGAGATCCTGAAGGTGAATCTCTTCGTTCGCATGAGAGCGAGAAGAAATTTTCATTTGTGAGCATGAAGTGAGTAAGGTAGTTCTGCCATATATTACCGGACGCGTAATTATGTTTGTATGCCTGAGATATTAATTCGTGAAAAAGTATATGAATCTCAAGCGCATCATTATTGCTGAATGCCGTGCTCAATCTTACAATGAGGCTGTCTGCCGGAGCTTCATAGGCGAGAAGTACACACATGTAATGAATCAATCCTCCATTAAAATTTTTTTCGTTATTCTATTTTGTGATTCTAATTTCACCAAGCCAGTAATATCCCCATGCTTTTGCCTGCTGTGCAAGTATCGGCATGTCCTGTTCGTACCATTGGAAGCCTGAGCCTCGAACAAATCTTCTGATGTTTACGTAGTCCCGTCTGATTGCGTTTACTGGTGTTCGTGATTCCTGAACATCTATCTGATACCATGTTCTGCCTGTCCATATGTATAATACTTTCGGATTTTTCCCTTTCCATGCAATCGGTACAGTTGGGTTATTCAGCACTCCTATTCTGTCTACGCTTCCCTTCCAGTTTCCTATGGCCATGAACGCATGGTTATATGTCCAGTCAGGAATATACGTTGAATGAGTTTTGCCTTGTGCTAATTGCGAACGCGAGAATCCGTTCTGACGTACAGCAAACATTTCATCTGTTGGAAGTTTACGAAGCTCCGAAATCTGAACATCTGAAATCCATTTTGTGATACCTGCCATTGAAGGCACAACCGATCCTACAACATAATTTGTTGCAACGAGATTAGGCCCTTCTGCATTCCCGTATACCCACATACCATCACGATTCTGCTTCACTGGATAACCGTCCAATGTAACGTACCAGCCTTTGGGCATGTTGTATGGCTTGTAAACATAGAAAGTCATTCCTGAATATGCAGGGTTAGGAACAAGAAGAGGTTCAGTAACATAACGTTTTGCTTCTGATTCATTGCATACGAGACATAACAAAATTGCGAACAAAAAAATTTTCTTCATTATCGTAACCTCCCGTTAGGTATGACGAGACCAACCCATTGATAGCCCCATTGATATGCATACTGTGCGAGAACTCTTGAATCATTATTTGTCCAGTGAAGTGCATTCGTTCGGTTAATCTCAATCGTCAAATCATACAACTCCCGTCTTAATGTGCTTATTGCCGGAACATGTTTAGCATTCGCATCAAGCTGTCTCCACCGCACGCCTGTCCACGCATAAATCACTTCGGGATATTCGCCCTTCCATGCAACAGGAATTGAAGGATTGCCAGTTACACCGATTCTGTCTACGCTCTTCTGCCAGCGTCCTATTGCAATGAAGTTTGTGTTTCCTGTCCAGTCTGGTGACTTCGATTCGCTGTATGATTCAGTACGTGTATTATGTGTATTTAGAATCGGAGCAACTGAAGATATTTTTGCGTTATATGGCTTCAGTCTCACCACAGAAGGAATCACTGAACCGACAACATAGCCTGTTCTTATTATGCCGTTTGATTCCGCAGAGCCGTAATGCCATACGCCTTTTTCATTCTTGTAGACTAAATAGCCGTCATAAGTAACATAGAAATCTCTTGGAACATTCACGGGTTTATGAACGTAAAAGTTCATTGAGTGATATGCAGGCTGATTGACGAGCATAGATTCAGCTCCGAAAGATGAATCACAAAACATCATGGCCATGAAGACCAGAGCAAATATTTTCTTCATGTCTAAATCACCTCGCGTTAGTATTGATTCCCTTGTCCAACAGGAGGAATCGGTGCCTCAGATATAGTTCCCGGATCAGGTGCGAATTGTCCGACAGGCGGCAAATATTCCTGTCTTGGTGCCTGCCTCTGAGGTTCACGTTCTGGCTGCTGTATCTGTACCTGTGGAATTTCCTGCTGTACTTGAGGCTGTGCAGGTCTTTCCTGTCTTTCCGGTTGTGTTCTTGCCGGCTGTGTCTGAACTGGTCTCACGTCAGGCGATGCAGTTCGCGGAGCTGCTGAACTTTGTCTTTGAACGCGAGTACGTGTCTGCGTTTTAGGCTGTGATGCTGTCGTCTTCCTCTGCTGGCGTACAACCCTTCTCGGCACTTCTGGCTGTTTCTTCGGCTGTGATGTCGCTGATGACTTCTTAGGCTGTTCTGTTACTTTCGGTGCAGCTGGAGGAGTAGTTACCCTCTGGCCTGGTGCAGGAGGAGTATACAGCGGCAAATCAGCACGTATTATTCTGTCGCGGTCATAGTTTGATGATGTATCGTTTATATCTGATGCTCTCTGTGCAATATCAATCTCTATGCTCTCTCTTCGTTCTGCTTCAACAGGCCCTTGCGGAGGCATGTATACAGGTTCTGTTCCTTCTCTGACATTAGGGTTATTCGGTGACGGAGGAACATACACAGAAGGATTCCACGAATCGCCGTCAAGCGGAGTGCTTCCTGGTTCAGGAGGAGTATACACGGGTACTTTTGGTATCACCGGATCATTAGGTGCTTCTGGAAAATTCGTGCTGTCACGCGCAAACGGAGGAACTCTCGTAAAATTCTTGTCGCCTGTCTCAACTGGATATACCCTCGCAGGTCTTTTCGGATCCCATAACGGAATCTTGTCGGGATCTTCAGGATAATATGCTACTCTCGATAAAGGCTCAAATGAAGGGTTAATCCTAAGTGCCTTCGTGTAGTAATACTGCGCCTCATGAAAACAACCTAACTTCTCATGCCACACACCATACCAGTACCATACGTTTGCGTCATTCTTATCAGCATTAATTGCATTGAGCAAATATGGTTTTGCTTCCTTGTACCTTCCCTGATTGATCAGCGTTATTGCCTGCTGAAGTGAATTCGGTTTAGACGGTGCTCTTGATGTTGTCTTTCTGGGTGCAGGCTTCTTCGCGGGAGTTCTTTTTTTAGGAGCTGGTCTCTTCGCGGGAGTTCTCTTCTTGGGTTCGGGCTTCTTCTCCGGCTGAGACTTAGGCTGAGGTTGAGGCTGTTCCGGGTATGGCATGTAAGGTGTACTGTCATCATCAGCAGAATATGACGGCATTGCGAACATGGCCAGAAGAATCATAATCACTGCAAATTTTTTCATTCTAATATCACTTCCCTGCTATTTTCGTTGTCTTCACTACCAAGTCCTGAAGCGTTATAGGTTCTTTCTTATTATCCTTTATTACTCTCACTACTGCGTTATCATCGTAGACCTTTATCACTTTCACTTTGCCTATCGTCTTCGGCAGAACTGCAACCGGATTATCAGGGTCAACTGTAATGTATGTATCCGAACGAATGACATCAAGAACTTCACCAACACGTACAGCGTCACGATTACCATTAGCGAATCTTCCAAGCGAGATGATATATTCGCGCCGTCTGCGTGTAGCTGTTGCTGTAGGTGCGAGTATCCTTCCAACAGTACGGTATGAATCCGAAAAATTATCATGAGCTGTTAGTTCTGCATTCGGATCATTGCTTCGGATTGCATTGCGTACTTGTTCCATTGACTGACGATATGCCTCATTGATTGCTTTCTTCAACGCCTGCCAGTATGGTGTACCCTGAAACTGTGCCCATGTTAAATGGCTCATTTTCTGGCCTGTGTATTTCTTATTCGTGAGGCCGAAAAGGTCTAAGCCATTCTCAAATGGTATTCCCAAACCTGCAACTGCCGCGTCAAAGAAGAATACATCTTCTGCTGAATCCAATGTGAAACGTCTATCTGTTCCTTTGACTGTCCGAACTGTAAGCTCTTTCACCTGCCTTGTGTCAAAAACTCTCAGACGCACAAGAAATTTCGCAGACTCCATCGTTCCGATAACATGCTTATCTTTCATTGTCGCAGAATACAATTCAAGCTGTAACGCCATATCATCACCGCGCCGTGAACCTGATAACCAGCGATTCATTGCTGCCTCATCGAGAACACGTGCCTCAATCATCGGTGAATTCTTGCAGACTTCCTCAAGGTAATTCGACATCTTCTGTTCAAGAACATTATAAGGGTAATATTTGCTCTCCCATATCTGAAGCTCCGTTGAATTTATCGTCGGGAATATCACTACTGAAATTCTCCGCGTATGTCCTGCCTCTGAAACTCCCAATGAGAGAAGCAGAATCAAAATTGCACACAGAAATTTCTTCATGCTTTCAGCCCCGCAAATTTATTCACGTACACTTTGATTGTCTCGTACCATTCCTTGAATTGTTTCGCCCACAACAAACGCGTAATCGTGAAGAAATCATCTTCTGTTCCGAATGTATCATTCTTCAGAGCCTTCTTGTATGTCTCTGTCGGAAGCATGATTATCATATGTCCTGTATGTCTTGCTGTCTGCATTCTCGGATCACACCCAAAAGCCGTCATTCCCTCATCAGGATTCTCAAAGAATGTCACTCTGTAGGGTACATCACCTAACGTGCCTGTGTTGAAATCGATTCTTCTTGAACGTGCAAATCCGCTCTCCTGTAATTCCTTCTCACTGTCCATAACGTAAAGTATCTCTATGTCATCGAGTATGTAATAATGTCTCAGGTATGCGGTCATCTTGTGGCCAAGTCTGAGCAGGTCTGCATCATGAAGCGAAATTTTCTTCACGGGAACTTTCATCGCTGTCTGTCCGATTTCCTTCGGTGGTTTCTTCTCACCTTCACTCCATATTTCATCGGAGGTCTTTATTCCGTCAGCACCGCAGAATGAAAATCCCAAGAGCATTGCCGCTGCCGTAACACGAATCGTATTGTGCCAGCGTTCAGGGTTCACTTCTTTGAGTGCAATCGTTACACCTGTTTTAAGCAAACCGTCTGTGCTTCTCATTGCGGGGCTTGTTATCTTCAGCTTATCCTCAGATATAACCGCCGATTCCTCTTCGCTGACCTGAAAGAACGGCAGGAATCTATTTTTGTCTTTTACGGAACAATCTGCAATCCACAATGACGAACGTTTTTCTTCAGACATCAATGCAAGCTCTGAAGCTGTCATTATGGTCTCTGGTCGTGCAAGTGCCTTTTCAAGATCGAGTGCGAGTTTCAGAAATTTCAGCTTGAAGTTCGTGCGTGCGTAGTATTCCGTTAGTATCTTCTGGATTGCGGGTTCAAAGTCCTTCACTGTGTACGTGAATATCTCGTTTCTTTCTTTGCCGTTAATCGCAAGTGTACGATCCTGTTTCTCAACCCACGAAATATGAATCAGCTTTCGTGAATTCTTGTTCTTGTTCACAACTGAGAGTCTCGGTGTCTTTCCTCTTGTCCACATTTGAAGTGCGAGATTTGAATCTACATCGCATGTACTGATTATCTTTCCTTGTTCTTCCATTCTTGCGGGTATTCTCCTTTGACTGTGAATTTGTTTCTTTATGACTGTTTGAAATTATATCTCACAATTAATTTCGCAAATATTCTGTATTGTCTTTAACCCTAAAAATTTTTACAATGCAATCATAAAAATCAAAAAGGAAGTGTGTGAATATGAAACAGTTTGCAAAAATAATTTTCGCGTTCGTTCTTGTGTTCGTGTTATGCTCCTCTGCCTTTGCTGCTCTTCCTTCAATCACTATGCTCTCAACTAAAACATGTCCTGCATGCGAACAGATGATGAAAGTCCTCAATGAGCTAAAATCAAAATATAGTTCATCAGTATCATCAAGTCATATATATCTTGAAGATAATCCTGACGTAGCGAAGAAGTACAATGTTCGTTATGTTCCTATGCTGATCTTCAGGGATGCGAAAGGGAATGAGATTGCGCGTGAGATTGGATACAAATCATTGAAGGAAGTTCTTGAAGTATTCAGGAAAGCAGGAATAAAGATTTAGCGTTTGATTGAATTGTGAATCAAAAAGCCGGAAATGTCGTTATGATATTCCCGGCCTTTTGTTTTCTGTTACTTCTTCTTAATTCCTATGTCTATGCGCATGTTATAGTATCCATTTTCGTAACGTGTAAAACTGATTTCAAAATCCACATATGATATTGCGACAAGTATTGCGATATTGAGAATGATTGCAACTAACGTCATTTGCGACACACCTCCTTTCATGACATGAAAAGTAATTGAAAATTATACATCTTGTTCAAAGTGAATGCAAATGATTGGCATACGTTGGTTATAAATAATTATGCGTGGATTAAGATTGAGAGCTTCAGATAAAGGGAAGGCCGGAGATGTTGAGAAAAATTCTCCGGCTTTCATTGTGCTTTGTTTTAATGTTTTCTGACGAGCATTGCGATTAATGCAAGACCTGCGAATGTGAATCCTGCACTGCATCCTCCTCCTCCGCTGCTGTTGCCTGGAATATCTGGTTGAGTGTCCGCAGGGTGAAATTCCCACTGATATATTGACGGATTTGCTGTACCTTCATGTGTGCGTAAGCGTACCATAACATATCCCATGTTGCTCACGTCCTGTGGTTCTGGTAAAGTCCATGTGCCTGAAGTTGTATTATTCTGCCAGCTTGAACTGTATCTGTTGTATGGGCCTCCTGTTGAACGTACAACATAAAGCCTGAAATCTGTCCTATAGGAAGGTTGTACGGTTGCTGATGTATTCTGTGAAGTAACTAGTCTATAATTCATTGCCGTAATCTTTCCGTCAGAACTCACAACTTCAACATAAGGAACTCCCTGAGCTAACTGTTCTGCTGTTGACCTGAAATTATTCACAATTGCACTCCCATTCATTTTAAGCTCGCTTGGGAATGTCCATGTTATCGTTCTGCCATTAAGCCCTTTTTCTGCTCCACCAGAGAAAGCAAGGTTTATCCCGTTATCGTCTACTGGCTGATACTCCAGGTACGAATTATCAAGAGTTACACCGTCATACATCCTCAGCTTATATGTTCTGTCGCTTCCAGTCCCTACAGTTATACCGAGTTCTTCTCCTGTATCGTCATCACAGAGACTGTAACCTCCTCCTGGTATTGTCATGCGGCCTTCATTTGTGAAATGTTTAGCTTCAACAACGATCCCTTCATCTGCCAGAATATCGAAGTAAAGATGAGCAAATTTTGCATCTTTGTAATTTGATTTTCCGTTCACTAATGAGGCTTTGCTGACGCTGTTCTGCCAAAGCCAAGTTTTAGGGTCTGATGATTTTTTGAAAAACCAATGATTTGTTGTCTCTTTGCCGTCAATCTCGTAATTGAGATATACTCTGATTACATGTATTTCTGATTCATCAATCGGTTCATCAAACATTACTGTGCCTTCTGGAATCCGGCCAGGTTCAATGTACTCCCATGGGCCAGAATAGAGATAATCTCCGTATGCATCACATACATGATTGACATTGAAGCTCATTCCGAAATCCTGTGAAAGCGGTTTTGATGTGTCAGAAGGATTCACTACACGCCATTTTATGCCTGTTACACTTGAACCTGAACGTATATATTCAACGTAAGGCACAAAAGTATTCAGCTGTTCTCTTGTCGTCTTGTAATTCGGAACTACACCCTGCCCGTTGTATGAAGGCTTATCAGGAAAATTCCAGCTTGCAGATATACCGTTCAAGCCGTTGTCTGCTTCAACTCCGCAACTGAATTCCTCATCGTTATCCATAACAAGCATGTAGGCTACATTGTCTCCTACTCCCGACCACGATTCAAAATTCAACTTGAACGTCTGCTGAGTTCCTGAAACTCTCTGCATTTCTTTTCCGTTCCAGAAGGAATAATTGCCTCCTGCAATCGTGATAGTGCCAGAACGATTAACGTCTTCTCTTGTTGCAATGGAATCAAAATCGAGGTCAACGACTTCTACACGAAATTCAAGAAACCTTGCATCGGAATAATCAGATTGTCCGTTATGAGTCCTGCAATTGACCAATGGGCAGTATACAATCCCATATCCGCCCATGCCGATGAAACCATAACCAGAAGAAAAATGAAGCACGCAAAAAATTTTTTGAACATATTAATATCTCCTTTCGAGACATAAAATTAGCCCTCCATGCAAAAATTTCACATGGAAGGCTTTTTCCTCTTCTTCGTAATTTGTGTTATGATAATAATTTAAGACATAGTTCAGGCGTGATGCGTGGATTATACACACATTGAACATTCTTGTCTACCCTCCCGAACTTTATTTTTTGGATTATATCACATAATCACATATTCTCAATTTCCTTTGCACTCAATGCACACCCGCATGCTGCCTCCTCTGTATACTCTGGTATGTGAACCTCCATTCCGAACATCTCACATGCTATCCTCTGCATTAATCTGTTCTTCCGCAGTCCATTCCCTGAACCCGCAAGATATTTCGCCTCTCTTCCTGTGATTGCTTTCATTCTCGTATAGTATTCGTGAAGTTCCTCTATGATTCCCCGAATCACTCCTACAGTTAATGCGCCTACACAGAAATTTTCAACTCTTATTCCCGATATACTTCCGCACTTCGCTGGGTCTGACCTCGTTCCTGAAAACGTGGTTTCAACTTTCCATGCGTCATTCATTCCATGCGTCTCAATGAAGCTCTCTGCATTCGTCAACATCATGCTGTAACATTCATAGCCGCATAACGATTCGTAAAATCCTTCGAGCATCGCATAGGCACGTCCTCCGCATAATCCTGCACCTGATAAAATGTATTTGTCTTCTCCGAATGGACGCGTCTCAATGTCCCCCTCTGAATCATAATATTCATTCGTTACAAGTGAAATCTGCGATCCAGTTCCGACATTCAGCAGAACAGAATCATCTTTCGCATTCTTCAATGAACCCATAACCGCCGCCTGATTGTCCCCGACTGAACATAAAACAGGCACATCATCTTTCGTGTGTCCGATTACGTGATAGCCTTTCATGACTTCAGGGAGATATGAGACATCAACACCTGCACTCCTGAGACTGTCATACATGAATTCGTGAGTGCGAAGATTGAAACATCCCCAGCTTGCGGCCATGTCTGACGATAGAACCGGCGAATTCTTTTCGCATAACTTCATCGCTATGTAGTCGCTGATTGTCGTCATCTTCACTGCGTCATTCGGAATCTTTCTGGCCTTCTGAAGATATAAATGCGTTGAAAGCCCATAACCTACTGAACACTTCATGCCATTCTCACGCAAAATCTTCACTGTCTCACTTCCGCTCTGATCTTGCCATGTGTAGAGAGGGCTGACCGAATCACCTTCAGCATTCACGTAAAGCATTCCGTGCATTTGTCCTGTGAATCCTATTCCTGAAGGAGTGCCGAGAGTTTTCGTTATGTCATCGAGAATCTCATTCACGAAATTCAATATGCGTTCGGGATTCTGAATCTTATTGAACGATTCGCCTTTTATGAATGAAGAATGATTCAGTGTTCTGTGTTCGAGTAATTGCCCTGATGAATCAATTGCCGCTATGCTTATTGATGTAGTGCCGGTATCGATACCTAAATAATATTTCATTCCTTTTCCCCTCTTTACTATATAATTGTGCAATCCAGTTTTTTAACTATACACTAAATTAGGAGGTACAGCTTAATGAAATTTTTTGTCGTTGTGTTAGTGGCTGTTCTTGTGGTTTTCACAGCAGGAGCAGAATCTTACGCTCAGGAAGATACCAGAATGTACGCGACTGGTAAACGTTCAGGAAATGATGATCTCTCAAAAGGAATACCGCCCTATCTTGCATACCCTGAAGATGCAATTTCAAACATGATATTCAAGGACAAAATGAAGGAAGTCATGAACTTAAAGTGCAATTACAGCTTAATGCTATACACAGAAACCGCTGATGAGATACCCGAAGTTGAGCCGCAAACACCTCCTTTTGATTGCAACGAGATACACTATTACTGTAAAGAAGGAGAACAGGCATGGTACACAGTCAGCATAATGAGACATGAATCAGTACGACATAACAGCGTAAGAAACTGGGTAGAGAAAGCGGATTATTTTGCATTCGCAATGGGGATGTATGACATTGCTCTTCATGTTCCTCCTTCAAGAAGAGGAAAGGAATTCAAAGATGTTGGCATGTACTACATAGAACAGAATGAGAAGTATAATCAGCTTCATGGGTTTGATGAATCTCATTTGTACTGCCGAGAATTTTATTTAGGGGATCAGTTGTACAAGAAATTCATTCTTGTGGCGAAAAGAGATGACTGGTCATGGAAGGTTGAAGTGAACATACCGTCCATATCAGAGAAGATAGAACCTCCTGATTTTATTCCCGCAGGACAGACATTCGGAAGGTTTTATCCCGCAGATTTTAAACGCTGAAAATGAATTTTTTTATGTTCTGTTATATAATTCTAAAATCCAAGTTGTTTTATTAGTTCCAAAATTTATTTTCACAGGAGGTCTTCTATAATCATGAAGAAATTTTTTATTCTTTTCCTCGCTGTTGTTCTTGTTGTATGTTCATTCGGTATTGCAGGTGCTCAGGGCAAGAAGTTCGGAGCAACCTACATGACGATGAATAACCCGTTCTTCGGAGTCATGAATGACGCAATCAAAGCAGCAGTTGAAGCAAATGGTGATACGCTCATCACGTTAGACCCTGCACTCGATGCAGTGAAGCAGATCTCGCAGATTGAGGACATGGTTGCTCAGGGAGTAGACGCAATCTTCCTTAACCCCGTAGACTGGCAGGCAGTTGCACCCGGACTTATGGCGGCTCATGAAGCAGGTATCCCAATCATCAACGTTGACGCGGCAGTCTATGATGAGGATTACGTTGCTTGCATCGTTGCATCAGATAACCTCGCGGCAGGTCAGGTATGCGGAGAAGACATGCTGAAGAGATTACCCAAAGGCGGAAAGGTAGTAATTCTTGGACATCCTACAACGAAGACAGGAATCGACAGAATTGCAAACTTCAAAAAGGTTGTATCAGAAAACTCGCAGTTCACGATTGTTGCAGAGGACAGCTCAGAAGGTCAGCTTGAAATCGCAATGCCCAAAATGGAGAACATCATTCAGGCTCACCCAGACATGGCCGTTGTAATGTGCGTAAATGACCCGACAGCACGCGGAGTAATTCAGGCACTCAAGGCAGCAGATATGAAAGGTGTACTCATTTACGGAGTAGACGGATCACCTGATGCGAAGAAGGCAATCAAGGAAGGCGATATGACAGGAACAGCAGCACAGTCACCGATTAACATTGGGAAGATTGGCGTTGAAATGGCATATAAGATTCTTGCTGGTGAAAAAGTAGACAAACATATTCCTGTGCCCGTTCAGCTCATCACGATTGAGAACGTTGACAAGTTTGGTGTAGACGGCTGGCAGTAAACTTTTGAAATAAGAAGGCAGGAGCAACAAAAACTCTTGCCTTAATTTTTTTGCGGAGGTGAAAAATTTTCATGGCAGAACAAGGAAAAATTTTGCTTCAGATGAAGAACATTCACAAGAAATTTCCAGGTGTGTATGCTCTCAAAGACGTAAACTTTGAACTCAAAGCCGGAGAAGTTCACGCGCTTTTAGGTGAGAATGGAGCAGGTAAATCAACGCTCATAAAATGCCTCGCAGGAATATATATCCCTGAAGAAGGAGAAGTGATTGTAAACGGAAAATCACATATTATGACGAGCGTTGCAGATTCACAGGCTCACGGAATAAGCGTAATACATCAGGAGTTATGTTTAGTTCCGTATCTTTCAATCGCGGAGAACATGTTCTTAGGTCGTGAACGAAATGTAGGAGGCATCATCAAACGTGCTCAGGAAAACGAAGAGGCCAAGAAGATGCTTTCAAGGTTAGGATTGGATTTTAATCCGAACACTCTCATTAAGGATTTGAGTATTGCACAGCAGCAAATGGTTGAAATTGCAAAGGCACTCTCGGTTAAAGCAGACATTCTCGTTATGGACGAACCTACAGCGTCACTCACGGAAAAAGAAACAGAAGTATTGTTCGATACGATGAGACAGCTCAAGGCTGAGGGAATCGGAATCATCTACATATCTCACAGAATGAGTGAGCTTTTTGAGATAACAGACCGCGTAACAGTCATGCGTGACGGTCAGTATGTCGGAACAGTGAACACCAGAGAGACAACGAATGACCAGCTTATCGCCATGATGGTTGGAAGAGAACTTACGCAGTTATACTTCAAAGATGAAGTGAAGCCCGGAAAAATTGTTCTTGAGGTTAAAGACTTAGTGAGTCCGCCATTTGTGAACGGAGTATCATTCGCAATCCGTGAAGGTGAGATTGTTGGCATGTCTGGTCTTGTTGGTGCAGGAAGAAGTGAAACCTCACATTGTATCTTCGGACTTGATGACAGATACACAGGTGAAATTTTCGTTGAAGGAAAGCCTGTGCATATACGTTCAGTGAGGCAGGCAATGGAAAACGGAATTGCACTTGTACCTGAAAACAGAAAAGAAGAAGGTCTTGTGCTGGTTAATTCCGTAGGCTACAATCTGACACTCACGATCCTTCATGAAATTTTCAAGGGTCATCCTCTCGGCAATCCTGCAAGAGAAGAAGAAGAAATCGCCAGACACATAAAGGAACTTGCAATAAAGACACCGTCAGCCGACCAGTTAGCGGAAAATCTTTCGGGAGGAAATCAGCAAAAGATAGTTATCGCGAAATGGCTCGCAACGAAACCGAAATTACTTATTCTCGATGAACCTACACGAGGCGTTGATGTAGGAGCAAGGGCAGAGATTTACGGATTCATGAATGAACTTGCGAAACAGGGAGTAGCAATATTAATGATAAGCTCAGACCTTCCTGAAGTGATCAACATGTCAGACAGGGTATTAGTCATGCATGAGGGAAGGATAACGGCGAATCTCGGGAAGAATGAACTCAGCCAGGAAATAATAATGCGTTACGCAACAGGAAACGGAGGAACTAGAAATGTCGCTTGAGACGAACATAAAATCACAGAATGCGGTAATGCGATACCTAAAGGAGAATATGGGAACGTTAATCGGACTGTTCGCAATGTGTGTACTCTTATCATTCACAACAAACGGAGTATTTTATTCACAGCGGAACTTAATCAACATTCTTCGTCAGGTATCATCGAATGCATGTTTAGCGTTCGGAATGACATTCGCAATAATCACGGGCGGAATTGATTTGTCGGTTGGTTCAATTCTCGCAATTTCAGGAACTCTCAGCGCAGGTTTAATCGTAAAGAGCGGTTTCAGTGTTCCCGGTGCAGTTGCGACATCAATCATAATAGGTACGGCACTCGGATTGTTCAACGGATTCGTGATTGCGAAGACAACAATCCCTCCGTTTATCGTAACGCTTGCAATGATGCAAATGGCAAGAGGAGCGGCATACATATACTCGAATGGTCAGCCGATACGAGCAATGATTCCTGAATATATGATTATCGGAACTGGTTATCTTGGCCCTATACCGTTACCAGTCATCTATATGCTGGTGTTCCTGATAATATCTATAATCCTTCTGAGTAAAACGAGATTCGGAAGACATGTTTACGCAGTCGGAGGCAATGATAAGGCGGCAATATTCTCAGGTGTCAACGTTGCACGCACAAAGATGATGGTCTACACGATGAGCGGATTTCTTGCGGCATTCACGGGTGTAGTTCTATGTGCAAGAATGGCATCGGGTCAGCCCACAGCAGGTCAGAGCTTCGAGATGGACGCAATTGCGGCGACAGTTCTTGGCGGAACATCAATGTCAGGCGGAGTCGGTAAGATTGGTTCAACGATGATAGGTGTTTTGATTATCGGAGTTCTGAACAACGGATTGAACCTGCTAGGATTAAATTCATTCTGGCAGCAGATTGCAAAGGGTATAGTTATATTGCTTGCAGTGTATGTAGATATGCTGAAGAAGCGCAGAAAATAATACGAAGATAAATGAAAGCCCCCCAGCTAAAAACTGAGGGGTTAATTTTTTGCCTAAAGTCTTAATGCTTCGCTATGAGTGTTAAGCCTGTCGAGATAGAGAACATCATCACCAACAAGCCAGTAAACAAGAACAATATCAAACAATATATGACATTCACGAGCACCTTGCATGCTGCCGATAAGCTGATGATCGTAATATGAGGAGTTAAGCGGTTCATCATTCATTAATGCATTAAGAGCAGGTTCAAATCTCTTCTTCATCGCTTCACTGTATTTGCCGCTTCGCTCCAGTTTCTTTATATCGCGTTTAAAGTTCTTTGATCTTTTTATTCTTCTCATTGCAAACTGTCCGCCTAAGAAAATAATTCTTCAATAGTGGTCTCTTCACCTAAATCATGAAGAGATTCATACAAAGATGCAAATGTATCTCTCGTAGGGTTACCGTATCTGTCGTAAACAGGTTCAGGGTCAGCATCTTCATTGAAATCTTCAAGATATGCATCGTAATCAAAATTCTCTACAATCTCTTGAATCTCTTCATCAGTCAGCTTCCTTGTCGGTTTCTCCCATGCCTTACGCATTAATACTGTTTTCATTTTCTCACCTCCACTCTTCTAATGTCCGTGAGGCTTTTAATCTAACTCTTCATACTTTGCACAGCCTTTTTTGAATGGACATACTCCGCAGTTTTTGATGTTCACATTATATGGCCCTGATGCGCATACTTCTGATGCATTTGTGATCCGTTCCCTTATCGCGTCAAAATTATCGCACACTCTTTGAGATATTATGCCTTCCCTGAGAAACACTACGGAGATATTCACGCTCTCATGACCAAATAGTTCATGCATGACGAGAGCATAAAAGTCTAATTGTGATTCATAGAGACCAGGAGGCACTGAGTCAATGCTTGTTATCTTGTAATCAATGATGTTATTATCATAAAATGCATCTATTGCTCCGGCAAGTGCAGTTGATTCATTGAGCTTCAATCTAAATCTGAATTCACGCCTTACATTTTCATTTTTCAGTCTGCTGAATAATTCTGTCTCCGAAAATTTCATCAGCCACTCATAAAGTTTCTTCCTGCTATGCTCATTTCTCCATGCACCTCTCAATCTCACTGGCAAACGTTCATATGTGCTGTTTCTGTTATCGAGAAGTGTATCAAGTTCCGAAACATAATCATCACCTTTAGGCCATTGTGATAATACCCAGTGCGCGAGACTTCCTAAATCTGCTCCGCCGTAATCATCATTATCATCATCATATTCATCAAGTTCCCATTTCAGATTTAACCCTTGCCTGTAGCTTCGTCTCCATGCAAAAGGACAGAACTCAAATAATGCAAATGATGTAGCTGAAATCTGACGCAAGGCATTCTTCACACTCACGACATCAAGAACATGTTTTGATTCATTTGATTCATCATGTGCAATTTCAGGCATATCTGAATCATCAAATTCATCTGTGTATTCGGGCTTAATATCTTTCATGTTTTCGAGCATTAACTTAGTCCATGTGTCTTTATACGGCGAATTATCTTTTGCGTTTACCAATCCGCAGAATATCAAACTGTCCTGTGCTCTTGTCGCGGCAACATAGAATAATCGTGTTTCCTCTTCAGCATCTCCCTGTTCGGACAACAATTTTTCCCACAATATGCCCTGTGCTTCGATTGATTCACCCTTCGTAATTTCATCAGGCATATCTCTGAACACTACACCAAGTTCTTTCGATGGTCTTAGATTATCGCGGTCAACATTCTTGCTTGTTCTGTGCTCAAAGATTACTGTAACGGGGTATTCAAGACCTTTTGCTGAATGAACTGCACCGAGCCTCACAGCATTTTCATCTTTGTCATGCCACGCAGGCTCTTCTATGCTTAGTTCATTTCTCACTGCACGCGTCAACCATTCTGCACACGCAATCAATCCTGAAGTTCCTGTGCTCTGAAAGTCTCTTGCAATTGAGATTGCATATCTGAAGTTACGCAGTACACGTATTCTGTCATTGATACTGTAAGACGATAACCAGCTTCGATTTCTGTCGTACACATAGAGTAATCCTGTTGGGCCTTCAAGTTCGCCGATAATAGACAGCTTTTCAAGTCGTGAATATGCATCAGGAAGTTTAGATTTTAGAATCTCTGAAGGTTTTTGTTCGTGATGATTCAGTTCTTCAAGGAATGACTTCACTGCGTCTTCTTCTTGCACATATGAGAACGGAGACATTACCCAGCCTGCAAGAGCAAAAGAGTCATTCATATCTGCGGCAGCTCTGAGCATGCACACAATATCATTGATTTCACCTCTGCTGAAATATTCATCGCTCTTATCACGAACGGATTTTATTCCGTATTTCGTGAATGCATCTTCAAGAACGTCAAAGCATGAACGTGAACGCGACAACACAGCAAAATCTGAAAATTTAACATCTCTTATGCGTTTATCTTCTTTGTCCCATATAGTGAAACCTTCATGAACATATCTTGCTATTTCACGTGCTAATACGTCTGCTAATTCTTTTTTGGCTGTGTCAGATGATTTTGATTCCCTGCGTGACAATATAATTCTGAAGTCCGGCATTGTTCCTGAATCTCGTTTTTCTTCATGGTCTGCTGCTCTCAATGATTTAAACTTCAAATTCTTCATTCTCTCTGAGATTCCGTAAGGCCAGATTGATGCAAAGAGTTGATTGATGAGGTTCAATAATGACTCTCGTGTTCTGAAACTTGTATCAAGATTTACGTTTGTGTCTGCACGGTCTATCATATCTGAGAACAATGAAGGTTCTGCATGTCTGAACTTGTAGATTGACTGCTTTGGGTCTCCTACTGCGAACATCACGGTATCGTCTGACTTATGTGATAATGTTTCTATCATCTCATACTGCAATGGGTCTGTGTCCTGGAATTCATCAACAAGAATGTGTTTGAAGTTTCTGTTTATGCCTCCCGAATCGATTATCGTTTTTGCATGGCTTATCATATCCGAGAATGAGAGAAAACCTCTTCGCTGTTTCATCATTGACCACATTCCCCAAGACAGTGCACAGAATTTCATCAACACTTTTCGCATTCGTAGTTCTTCTTCAGTGAAGCCGTTGATGTATCCGTGCGTTATATTCAAATACGAACTTGGTTTATTCTTCCTATGGTCGCCGAGTGTCTCTCCTAATATCGCTTTGATTGTCTTGAAGGGTTCTCCGTTGTTGCCTTTTATGTTCTTTTCTGAATCAACGATAAGCTCATCATAAAATCTTATCCTTGTCTCATCATCTGCATGGTCTGTCTTGTATCTATCAAGAAGCTCATTCAATGCCATTCCTGCCTGATTAGTCTTCTTTGCTCTGGGAAGATTCATATTTTGCCAGATGTCCCATTCAGCTCGCCATTCAGGAAGCAATATCTCTTCAATTTTTGGTCGTGTACTATCAATCAGCGTATCATTCTCTGCCCATTCAAGCATATCTTCCCAATCTGAATCCGAAGACGCATGAAGTTCCGAAACTCTTTTTGCGAACACACTTAAATTAACAGATTTCCATTTACTTACTGCCGCACTGAAATATTTATCAGCATCAAGTTCATTTGCAAGTTTCTTCAGCTTTTCATCTCCGTATGCCCTCGCAAGCATTCTTAGATTCGCAAACTCTGCCGCATTCTTTACGTCCTCCCAGAAATTTTGTTCCGTATGCATACTGATCACCGATGCCATTGGATCAATATCGAGCTTCAATCCAGACTCGCGAATCAATCTTGACGAGAATGAATGTATAGTTGAAATCCATAAATCAGAAAGTCCGTCTTCAATTTCACGTCTTCGTTCATCATCGAATCTATCAAGCTCTTTCTCAATTAGATTCTGTATTCTCTCTTTCATTTCCTCTGCGGCTGCTTCAGTATACGTAAGCGTGAGAATATCCTGCGGCAGAACATCATCATTCTCAACCAGAAGACGCAAATATCTCTGTGCCAATACCCATGTCTTACCTGTTCCTGCTCCTGCTCCTACCGTTATTAATTTCTCATTCGCATTCACTGCATCTCTTTGACCTTTTGGTGTTTCAGGCGGCAATAAATATTTCAATGTATAATTTTCTCCTTTGAATATAAAAAAACTGACAGGGTTTTATAGTTTTCCCTGCCAGCATAAAATTCTGAAGTTATTTTCTGTAAATCAATTCTTACTGTGAGATTGCGCCTACCGGGCATGTTGATACACAGCTTCCGCACTCTACGCATGCACCTGCATCAACACCTGCTTTGCCGTCATTAACGGAGATAGCTGAAACTGGGCATGCACCTACGCATGATTCACATCCTACGCACGCATCCTTATCGACTACTGCCTTTGCCATAATTTATGTGTCCTCCCCTCGTGTAATCTTGCCTCGAATTGTTTTATCACAAAGCCCCTCTTGCTTCATGATAAGATGAATTATATCATAACAACTGCAAAAAATATCAAGCATAAACCCGCCACGTTAATCCATTACATAACCACGTGCTCCCTCCTGCTGATATATGTGCCTCAATGCTTCGTGAATCTGATTCGTTATTTATGACTGGGGCAACGAGATGAGTTATTCCCATTCGCGAAAATATTTCAGGCACTGCTGGTATGCCCGGCCCCTGAAGAAAGCAACCTTTCTTTTCACGCAATATATTCTGTGTTGATAACAGCCAGCGGTCTCTGATTGCTTCAGGTGAAAGCCATACCCATTCAGCTTCACATACACCTCGTGAGAATTCATCTTGAGAATAACATTCATTTCTGCCTGCACATCTGTCATCGAAGACTGCAATTCTCCACCCCCATTCACGCATGAAGGGAAGTAAATCACGTTCGTAACCAAGAACTGCAACCTTGTCACCTCGTGCAGATGTCATGACTGCATCAAGAGGCATGCCTGAATCATTCATGAATGGCACGAGAAGGGAACATGCAGCACTTGCGGCGGCAAATTCCTGCGGGAAAGGTGAGACATACAGACCGGCTAATTCCTTCAATGTTGAAGTCAATAACGCTTCCGTGTGAATTGGTCTTGCTGTGTGAGGTTCCTTCATTGAATCGGGAACGAAGCCTGTGTTGAATCTTCCGTCATCAGTTAGAATGAAGCTCGCATGCCAGCCGAGAATTAAGCGTGAGATGTGAGCATCATGTTTTGTGTTGATAATTACGGATAAGTCTTCGAAAAAATTACCTGCCTGCAATCTTGTGTACTATGCTGTCCTTCAATGCGAGAATAGCTGCATGAACAATACGGACGTATCTATGAAGCATGTCTGTCCTAGCATCAGTACATGTTGTTTTGACTCTAGGGCAGCAATGAGCATACTTCCTGCACAGTTTGAAGCATTGACAATAAAATGCGAAATTAACTCCATCAATAGAGTTATGAATAAGATCAACATAACAAACATAAACCCGTCCCCTCTCACCATTAACTGTATTATGCATAAATCTAGTTCTGAGACATGCTTCAACAGCATATAAGTGCCAACCGTTACATACTCCCTCATCGAACGGATAATTTCTGAAGTGTTCCGTATGTCCTCCAAAAAAGCACTCATCAAGTGTCTCGCACTCAGTCATATCTTCATCTGTTGTGGGTTTCCCTTCAGGTATTAGTTTTTTAGTTGCAGGGTCAATGCGGCGTATTTTTGTCAGCGTTGTATCAATATCTGTCCTGACACCTGCAACCCCCACAATATCATCATTATTTGTCTTCTTTAGATAATCTACAAACTTTGCGAGTGCTTCCGTATCATCAAGCAATATATCCTGATGAGAATATATCACGTACTTTGTCTTCACATCATCAATTGCTGAATTATACGCCGCAGCACATGACGTAAATTTTTTGTTGCCTCTGTTGTCTATTCCTATCAGATCATACTCGCATGTCTGAGTCTTAAGCGTACTCACAAAATCGTTGTACACTTTCTCTTTGTTGTAACAGCATACTATTGTTACTTCACTCATGTAACATTATCACTCCTTTAGGTTTTCAAGTTTCAGATTCAATTCTTCCCATTCAGCATATAAATCTTTTAGTTCAATATTAAGTTTATCACGCTCTATCATCAATTTCTGAATCTTATTCGAGTTCTTCAGTGTCTCTGGCCTGCATAATTCCTCATCAATATCTGCTATTCGTGTTTCTGTCTCTGATATTCT
>CAJOLN010000019.1 GCA_905235395.1 uncultured Synergistales bacterium | reverse complement strand
GGCTCTGCTTCCGGCAGAATATCATCTGAATCATCGCTCTCATCACTCACGTAAACCAACGTTACTGGTTTGCCGTCAGGGTCAGTTATATCCATATCAAGCATTGAGATTCCCAATGTACGGCCAAGACGATAATACTGCACAGAATAGCTCGTATCTTTCACGAGATTAATTTTTGCTGAATCCATTCCTACAGTAAGAAGGAAAGGTGTTTCATATGCTCCATTAGCACCTTTTCTGTTTATGATTTCGCTTTCATACTCGAAGACATCAGGGATACTATTATTATCTGTGTCCATTTCATCAAGCGCAAGTTTAACCGTGCTCTGTGATGTATCCTGTCGAATGGAACTTCCCGAACTTCCTCCGCAGCCTCCAGAAATAAGAGACGCGATAAACATCATAATCAGCAGCGAAGAAATATATTTAAACTGTTTCATGCTGATAAATTTTCCTTTCAAAAGTTTTGAAATGTTGTTAAAAAATGAGCCGGGCAAACTCGAAGAATACCCGGCTTCTGAAGTTTTTTTTGCCCGCTGTAAAACTGTTAGTTCGTGAAATCTGGATTACTGAACGGGTAATCTTGTCCGAATTTCATTGACTGAGCGCGTACATACCAGCCGTAACTCCTTGAGACACCCGACTTGAAATCAAACCGCAATACGCTTCTGCCTACAACCCCAGCAGGAGAAACTCTGCGGTAGTTATCGTTGTCATTGTCTCCAATCACTTCGACATAGCAGAATATTGCTCCTTTGCCTGCGTCCTCTTCAGCATTCCACGAGAAATGCCATTCATCACTTGGTGCCGGGTTTTTCGCCCAGTTAGGTTCAGTTTTCTGATCTCTGTGAGTTTTACCTGCATTTATGTCAGCAGTTACAACTTCACTCGCATAGAACGTAGGATAACCGCTTGCTCCGCCTCTGGGTTCATCTTTGGGCAGAGTCTTGCCGAGAGGATAATTATCCCCGTCAGGTTGTTCGTTCTTGCGGGCATTAACGAGCATTGTGAAGAAAGAATAACGATCTGATAAATCCCTTAGCTGCGGAAGGAGATCATTCACTTTTTCCATTCCGTTATTAAGGTTCTTTTCGTCGGTGAAAAACGCGTTCCTTAATGCCTTAGCATCGTTTATGATGTCGTTGTATTTATCGCTTAGGTCTTGCGGCATATTGTAAATTGTCTTGGAATTTTTGGCATCTACAAGAATGTTGTAATAACCGGTCAAACGATACATTGAGGCATTGAAATTCGCAATGGTCTTCGTAATTCTGGCCGGGACATCGATATATAACGGGATAGCCTTGAAATGCCTGTATGAAAGGAATCTATATCGTTTAAGCATGACATTGACAGGAGCATAATCCTTCGGGGACATGCTGTTAGCCAGTGCATTACGGAATTTCACAAGCTCTGTTATCACGTTGCCCACTGCGCTTATATCATGGCTGTTCGGAAGGTTAATTGAAGTTGGAATATTATTTCCTGCTCCGATTGTACGTATATCAACCGTAACCTGTGCGCCGTATTTTTTCACCATTTCCTGCAAGTCATTACTTACATTCACTCCTGCGTTCAGGTCAGTGCTCTCCAGTCCCTGCAATTTCGCTTCAAACGCTGTTGTCAGTTGCTTGAGCTGCTCTCTGCTCTCAGTTGTCAGCGTGATGAATGCGTCAAAACATCCGCCGTATTGATAGCCTGCAACGAAATAGTCTCCGAACTCTTTGCGAAAATCGTAATTAGCGTAATTCGGTTCGCCTTTGTGTGCGTCCATGTCTTCAGCTATAAATCCTAAAACCGCCTTTGCATTATCGGTCTGATACTTGAGATATTCAGCATTCGAGAGTTGTCTGTAAGAAGGTTCAAGTTCCTCATAGTGAATTATCATCGTTGCGGAAGTCAGACCGAATTTTATGTTATTCGATTTTGATGTGCTTACACTCAAACCGAACGTGCCTAGTCCGCCTGATACGTTGACACCTGTTGACATTCTTCGGGAATATTCTTCCTGCGATGATACACATGTTGCTGTGTATTTCGTAGTGATGCCTGATTTAGTTGCAGGAGCTTTAGAAGCAAGAAGGTCTTGGAAATTGTCTATAGCTGCTCCGCCTGATGCTTCCATCATTGATGTTGCAAAAAATCCTGCACCAGGAGAGAACATCGGCTCATAAGGAATTCCCAGAAGTGTACCGCTGATTTCTGAAACCTGATTCCAATCGACTGCGGCGGCTGAGTGTACACTGCCTTCGATTTCGTCAGTAAAATCTTTGATGTCTTCTTCAGTGTATAAACTTTCAGGCTGAATCATATCTCCGTTGATCTCTCTGAAGACCTCTAAAATATCTTCATCTTCGATAAGAGCTTTCATCATAGTAGTCTCGATATACTCACCATAAAGTTCATACTCCTGACGTTCTTCTTCTGATTCGTAAGCTCCGTAAGCATTTTTGAGTAATGAGGGGTCAGCAGCAAGAATGAGCCTCCTCAGTTCAAGCACCGCAGAAACAGTGTAAACTTTTTCCTCGTCATATTCATCATACGTGAACCTGAATGGGTAGCCGTTATGGCGTTCAACTGTCGTGTCATTTGTGTCGAACATCTCTTCATACAGGAAGAATACGCAGTTTGTCTGCACATCTTCGACTGAATTCACATTGGCACTGCTTATCTTGAATGTGTAATTTCCGGCGACTTCCGGCCTGAAGGTTAAGCAGATTAAAGACGGGTCTGCTTGGGGATAATTTGAATGCTGAATGCTTCCCTCAAACGCATTGCCATTCGGGTCAATAATTTCAACTTGCGGGAGTGTTGCTCCGAGTGAGAACGCGAAATTTTTTGAGAACTCTGCTGTGTAATAAGTTCCTGCCTTCAATGATACTGTGATTTCATCGGGTTCGTTCGGGTCTGCAAGTTCCTCAATGAATGCCGCGAGAGGCACTGTGCCGTTGGCATGATATACACCGTTTTCATCTGGTGCAAGTGAACTGCCTGTTCCGAATCGTAATATCTGTGCTCCGTAGAGATCCAAAGCGTCAGGTCTACCATTTCCGTCAACATCAATCGGATCAAAAGCCGACTCTCTTTCAGCTCTGTCGAAATCAATCTTAATAGTACTGCCTATGATACCGCTTCCCGTAGTCTTTTCCGGATTACTGCTGCTGCTTCCTCCACAGCCTCCAATGCTGATAACTGCAAAAATTAAGCATGCAATCATCAGCAACGAATAAAACAATTTCTTGCTCATAAAAATATTTCCTCCTTACTTTATTTTGTGAGTGTGCAAATTATACGTCATAATGGAAACAAAAAAAAATCCCCTCCGATTATTGGGAAGGGATTCAATTTCATTTTAATTCCTGCTGTCAAAAAATTTCTGGATTACCTCTTTTATCTCCCTCAATGGAAGTGTCTTCTGCATATGTCCTTCAGGTTTCAGATTCTCAATCTGCGAAATGCTTCCCGAATCTCCTTTTGCTGTCAGAAACATCACGGGTATATTCGCAGTCTCAGGATTGCTCCTCAGAACACCGAATACCTGCGTGCCATTCATCTCCGGCATCTCATAATCCAGTAATATCAAATCTGGTTTCGCACGTTCAAGAATCTTCAGTGCATTTGCTCCTGAATTCGCAGGAAGAACTTTGTAGCTCGTACTCAATCCTTCTCTGAGTGTTCGTATCATCACTGCATCATCATCTACAAGCAGTAATGTCTTCTGTGATTCAGTCTTCACTGATGAAAGCCCTGATAACTTTTCGCGTATCTCATTCACATTGAAGGGTTTCGCAAAACTCTCTGAACCTGATATATCACATGCATCAATCTCTGCCTGAGTGCCGAGAACAAAAACTTTTGACTTCGTGAATGATTTGATTCTATCTGAGCTATCAAGACCTGCAAGATTCACTAACACTATTTCAGGTACATGCTTCACTTCATCTGATGAACGTACACGCATAATCTCAAATGTTCCGTCGAGATTTTTTATGAGCATATCTGCTCCCATACTTGGCCTGTCAGTTACATATAATATTTTTTGTTTCATGTTGCTGTCTCTCCTTTGCTTTATGTATTCTTCAACGCCTCTTCTAATCCGCTCCAGTCTGCTCCGTCCGCACACTGCGCAATCTTGTTGAAGCGTTCTGATTCATTTTCGGGTATCCTGTAGTCTCTCAGCATAGCTATTATGCCGTCTATAGAATCACTGTCGAACATTGAAGCAAATTCCTTTAATGCCTCGTATGCCTCATGCAGTTTTTCAGGCGTAATCATCTCCGCATCATCATTCTTCTTATATAATGGTGATAATCTTTCTATATATGCTTTGTAGTTCATGAGGAGTTCAGGTGTTAAGTCTCTTATGCTGTCAGTGTCGTTATTGTTCCCGCAGTCCTCAAGGTATGCCGCCTGACCCGATAATTCATCTGCACCAATTAACCTCGCTGAACTCTTCAATGCATGTACCTTTATCGTGTAATTCTTGATGTCATTCTCATTCAGGAAAGTTTCTATATCACGCAGGTTATTCTGAATCGAATTATAGAACTGCTGAAGTGTCTTCGTGAGTATCGCCTCATTTGAACAGCTTCGTATTGCACTCTCATAATTCAAACCTTCAGTTCGCGAATAGAATTCTTCAAGTTCGGATTTCTCTTTTGATTCGTTTCCCGATTCTGAAGCTGATTTTTCCTGCACTATAATTTTCTCAGACGGAAGATATTTTATCAGTGCCGCTTCAAGTGTTGGGCCTTCAACAGGTTTTGAAAGATAATCCGTGAATCCTTCCTCAAGATATTTATTACGTGCTCCGCTTACCGCATCTGCTGTGAGACATATGACCGGCGTATCAACGTTCATTCCGTCTGACTGTTCACGAATTCGTTTCATTGTCTCTGTTCCGTCCATATGAGGCATTCTCTGATCCATAAGAATCAAATCGTATCTCTTCTCTTTCGTCAAAGTGAGTGCCTCTGCTCCTCCTGATGCTGTATCAAGATTGATGTCCGTCTTGCTGAGAAGTCCTTCAATGACTGTCAGGTTCATATCCGTATCATCAACTACAAGTATGTGTGCGTCAGGTGCTTTGAAAGATTCCTGATACGCCCTCATAGTGTGCACATAACGTTCAAATTTATCATGGAAATTTCCAATTGGCTCAGATGATATGATTTTCTGCGGAAGGTATATAGTGAACGTTGAGCCTTTGCCGTATTCACTTTCAACTTCGATTCGTCCGTCCATGAGTGCAAGGAGGTTCTGCGTGATTGAGAGACCCAGACCAGTACCTTCAACTGTATTATTCTGCACAAGGTCAATGCGTTCAAATTTCTTGAAGAGTTTTCCGATGTCCTCTTCCCTGATTCCTATTCCCGTATCCTGAATCCTGAATACAAGGTTTATGTTTGCAATTCCATTCTCATCATCAACACGTTCACCATTCACGCTCAAAGATACGCTTCCTTCATGAGTATACTTCACGGCATTATTGAGTACATTCGTGATTACCTGCCTCACTCTTACTTCATCACCGTATAATCCGTCAGGAAGATTCTCGTTGACTTTAACATTGAACTTCAAATCCTTCTGTCTTGCCTTGAAGACTATCATGTTAGTTACGTCATTGAGTACAGAACTCAGCTTGTAATCGCTCTCTGCAATTTCCATTTTTCCGGCTTCAATCTTCGAGAAGTCCAGTATGTCATTGATGATTGAGAGCAAATTTTTTCCGGCACTCTCAACATTACGCGCGTAGGTCGTGATTCTGTCGCTCGTACTCTCACGGATAATCATCTCATTCATGCCCAAGACCGCATTGATTGGAGTGCGAATTTCATGAGACATGTTAGCAAGGAATTCACTTTTTGCACTGCTTGCACGTCTTGCCTGCTGCATTGCTGCCTTCGCTAATTCAAGTGCCTCTTCTAACTGCTCGCTTCGTTCCTGCTGTTCCCTGTGAAGTCTCGTTGTATCAGACACAAGAATGATATAATGATATAGAAACCAGGATTAACGGCATAAAAGTTGAACTGCTTATAGAAAATCCTTCCTTCAATCTCGCATGCTATGTTCACTTCATACAGTGAGTTTTTCTGCGTTCCGAATGCTATTGCATCAGGTGCGAGTGAATGTGCCATTGAATTTATCTGTTCTTCTGTTCCGTGCAGTATGGGTACAATCTCATCATGAATGTATAAATTGAACGTGTCATGCATATTCTTTGGCAGTATGCTTCCTTCAGGTAAATTTTCGCTGACTGTAACATGATATTTCCCTATGGCCATGTATGCGATCATCTCAAACTGACGCACAAGTCTGATACACTTTTGAATTGTTGCATTCACGCTCCGTTATGAAGGCTATTACATGTCCGCTTAAAGGGCTTCGCGTAATCATTGCTGAGACTTCAACGTAACATATACTTCCATTCTCGCGCCTTGATAGGAGAACCTGACGAGTTCCGATTTTACCTTTAATGTATGCATCAAGAAGAGAGTCTACGCTGAACATATCGAGAAATTTTTTCCGTTCCGCAAAATTGATGTAGTGTTTCGCTCTCACCTTCAGCATCTCGGAATACACATTCTGACTACTGTCTGTACTGAAGGTATCGCGTCCTCTGACCTCTTCAAGGACATCAAGAGTGAGATCTGCTCTGAACATTCCGAGAGTGAACTTGTCCTGATGATAGAAATTCTGCCCGATTGAATCATAACTTGCACGCATTTTTTCTTCGTAATTCTTGAACAGAGTTATATCTGAATACGTGATGTAAATATAATCTTCGTTTTCAAACTTTATGAATGCATAATGAGCATTACACCATTTGATATTATTCCCGAATGTAACCTTTCTTATCTGAAGGCTATGTGATTTATCAGGGGCTTCATGATGTTCAAGCATGTAGTCTACGAGTGATTTATCTTCATGATAAGTTGTTGATATAGCGTTTCCAGGTTTATTGAAGAGTTTCATCAGGTTTTCTGGTGTGTCTTCCATCATTGCGGCGTAATCCTGTGATATGAAGACTGCTTCATTATTTCCATTCTTGTGAGAATGGATCAGGATTGCATTATTGCCTAATTGCTTTATGGTGTCTATAAATTTCTGTTGTCCTTCAGGAAGAGGTTTGCCCATACAATTTTAGTCTCCTTATGAAATATTGAGAGATACGGGATAATTATATTACCAGTGCGTGAACTACTCCAACTTACAGAAGTGAGGGCTTCCTAATTCTTCGAGGCAGCAACACAATTCTTGAGAGTTATGTTGTCTTACGTCCTCTCCAAAGGCGTTAATTTCCTGCGTTCCACAGGTATTTCTCTTCGCCAGCAATATCATATTCCGTGCCGCGTGGATATCTCGGTCTTCTTGATACCCGCATGTGCATTCATATATTCGGTCAGCTAACGTTATATTCTTCTTGAGCTTTCCGCATGAAGGACAATATTTCGTCGTTGGTATTTTCGCAGGTACTACAGTTACTCGTTCATACTCAATCAGCTTGCGTTTTATCTGTCCTAACACTGAATGCTGAACTGTCCTCCCAAAAAGTCCCTTATGCCAGCTCTTCAGATTTTCGTCCTGCATATACACATGCTCTCATGCTCTAACAGCTTATGTACTATTTTGTTCGCAATATCCTTCTTTCGCATCGATAACTTCTGATATGCTCTGCTCAATAACTTTACTGCTTTGTATCGATTGTTTGAACCTTTTTTACGCCTCGCTATTAATCTTTGGCATTTCTTGATTCGTTCACTTTCTTCAATCAATACTTTATATTTCTTCCCTTCCGATGTCGTTATTGTTGTCTTGATTCCCATATCAATACCTATTTCCGGCTTGTAATTTTTATTTTCACCTCCTTTATTCTGATATGTAGTGATTGCCAAGTAATAACCGTCAGGCAGGTTCAACAGTTTAGCATTCGCAAATTCTATGTCGGGGATATGCCAGAACTGATTTGCTCCCCTGATGCGAATACGCGTCTTGAAACCTTGAATGCCTATATGTCTTTCATCATAGAACCTGTACGTTACATGGTATTGCTGAAGATTTATTGAAGCATAATCGGACTTGTAACGCAGACTTCCAACGTTATGATTATGCTGCTTCAGTCTTAACAGAGATTTCAAACCTGACTTTAAGCCTTGAATTACAGACTGTTTCATCTGGGAGCCTAAATATTCAAGTTCATGAGTTACAGACTGGCGATCTTTGTCTAATACGTGAACTGTTTGCGTAGTCGTGTCATAGTCATTAATATCGTGGTCATTCATGAAAGTTAATGCATCGTTGTAAAGCCACTTAGCTTCTACAAATAGCATTTTAAGACGAACTTTTTGCGCTTCGTTCAGGTGAGAGATGTCAATTTTCACACAATATACACGGCAAATCTGATTTTTGCGTTTTTGTCTGGTTAACATACCATGTTCACGTATTAAATTATTCTTAGCTAATCTCTGTTCGTCTATCATAAAAAAATTATACTGTATGAAGTAATTCATTCCCACCTATAGAGGTGGAATTCTTCTTGCGCGTTATGATAAAAAAAAACGGACACCCATTAATCTGAGTGCCCGCGAAAAATTTTTTTGCTTCATGAGTGCTGTAACACTTCGCAGATTATGTTCATGCCTTCACGAACAAGATTCATATCTGCCTGCGAACCCATATGTCCGATTCTGAACGTATGACCTGCGAGACTCCCATAATTGCCACCCACAACAAGACCATGTTCACGGAGCTTCATATCGAATTCATGCCAGCTATATTGTTCGGGAATGCAGAACGTGGTTACGGTCGGTGAACAGAAACTCTCACTCTTAGGGAAAAGTTTTAATCCCATATCCTTGCCCATATCCCTGCATAACTTCGCGGCATCTTCATGACGTTTGAATGATTCATCAAGTCCTTCACGCGTCAGTGATTCAAGAGAGAGATTGAGTGCTTTCATTGAATGCCAGTCGTGAGTATACGGCATGTACTTATTCTCAGGAACATTACGCCAGCCTTTGTATGAATCATAACCTGCATAATTCACGCGTTCAATCACTTCCCATGCACGAGATGAAATCGATGATATTGCAAGTGAAGGCGTAATCGATAAGACCTTCTGACTTCCCAAAAGACCAATATCAATTTTGCATTCATCAACATCAAGAGGTGCTCCTCCTGCACTCGATACAAAATCAACAACGAATAACGCTCCTGCTTCATGTGCTGCATTTCCAATCTCCGCAAGACAATTCGTGAGTGTTCCTGATGGTGTCTCACAGTGAACGGCTGTTACGATTTTGGGCTTGCACTTCATGATTTGCTCCCGCACTTTTTGAGGTTCGGGCAGGCTGTCGTATGGAAATGCACATACTTCCGCTTCTGCTCCTATGGACATGGCCATGTCTGCAAATCCTTCACCGAACAGACCAGATGAAACCGCTAGCATCTTATCGCCCGGAAGGAGTGTGCATTTGATTGCTGCCCATAAAGCTAACATTCCTTCTCCGAGATTTATCACGATGTCATTGTCTGTATGAAGGATATTCTGAATCAGCTTTTGATTCTCATGATAGAGCGCATAAAATTCTTCTTCAATGTCTGAACTTCCGTAATCATTGTTCCATGCCTGCCTGAATTCTTCTGGTATGCTCACAGGGCCGGGCACTAATCCGATCTTGTAATGTTCCACGATGTTCTATTCACCTCAATATTTCTTCTGCTAGTTCAATCATATGTTCATCATCAAGTGAACCTGTTTCAATCGTGAGAATTATATCCTTGCTGATGTTCACTGCAAGCACAGAAGGCATATATTCGTGATGTTCAATGATGCAATTATGATTTGACACTCTCAGAACTTCATATTCTGATGACGGCATTACACCCTTTGAATCATTTACTCGTTCGGGCACGTAAAGTGTACCTGTACCGCTTCCCTCAGTGAGAATAATCTGCATGTAACCTTTTGGAGATTCACGTTCGTAATTTTTGTACATGACTCTTCCGAAGTCTTTATCTCCTGCTATGAGAGGCAGAACATATTCACTTACTGAATGCCATTCTTGAATCTTATCGGGAAGTTCGAGAGCCTGAATGTGTGAAGGGAATAACAGAAGAGAAATTACGAGTGCAAAAAATATTTTATGCTTCATGTTTAACCTCCATAAGCCAAAGTTTGCGTACACGTGATAGAAATTCATCATATACTCCGCTCGCAAAATCAGGAAACGTGTAATCGAAACTCTGCCATTTCTTAAATCTGAATCTCATCGTAACTTCTGCATATATTCCATCACGCAAATATATTCTGTGTGCATGATCTTTCGTTGACGCGAGAATCAATCTTGCACCGTCTATATATCCCGGATCTATGTTGACCGCTCTTATTGGCTGTCTGCTCTTGGCCTCAATGGAAATTGCTTCATGTTTCCAGTCAGCTAACCCTGAAGCATCAATGAGACCTGGAAAAGATACGAAAGCACGAGAAAGTTTCGGATGAATTTCATAATAATAATCTGTCTTGTCAAATGGTACAGGTTCACTCGTAATTTCAGGAGTGCCCCATAAATTTGAAAGTTCATTTATGCTCCAGTGAAGCAAATCTAAATTTTCAGTTGGAAATAGAATTCCTGATATTCGTTTTACATTTATGCTCATAGTTTATACGTTCTCTCTTGATTGTCCTGCCGCTAAGAGTGCCATTGCCTGCGGGCCTATGCTGCTTACAACATCATCAGGTCTTCGTGTCATGACCTCTTCCGGCTGTATTTCTTCATCTTTAATTTCTGGTTCTGGTTCTGGTTTCGGCGTTTCAATTTTCTTGGGAGCTGTTTTCTTTCGTTTAGGCATGTCTATATTCAGGTAACCTTGAAGCTGACCGTTCCATTCACAGACCCTGAATGATTTTGATTTTCCTTCGGGAGGATTATCAAGACGTTCCCATTTTCCTCCGGCAGATTCGATTTCCCGTACCCATGCCTGTCCTACTGCTGCCCACCATGTTATATCTTGTGCGTCAGTCAAATCTTCTGTACAGTCATCTATCGTGAAGATACCTGGCTTCAATTTTCGGAACGCAATGAATCTTGTGCCGTTGAGACCGTCAAGCCTGACTATGAATTCATCACGTTCAGGAAGCTCTTTAGCATTCAGCTTTTCGAGTCCGTTTCCGAACATATTCACCGCAGTATCATTCAGCCTGAGCACTCCTCGTGAAGACAATGCAAAGGGGACAGGAGCATTCCACCATTCGGGATATTGAGGTTCATCAGGGTACAGCGCAATCTCAAGCGAACTGATGAATGAGCCGGTAGTCTCGACATAAAGTGCACGAATTTCTTCAGGATAATCTAAATCTTCCGGATTGACTGGACGAATGATATTCCTTGATACTAATTGCGGAAGAGTTTTTATCATCGTGTCTGCACAGCCTCTTTCAACGAGAAAAACTAACTGCCCTTTTGTGAGAACGATAACGTCTCCTGAATCAGGAATGTACACGGCGTATTCAGCAGTTGACCCGAAGAGAGTGCGGAGAAAATATAAGAGAGTTGAATCAGGAGTTAATGACGATAAATTATAGTCTCTGCTCATTCATTCTCTGAACCCATGAGTGCTTCTGCAAATTCTTCTGCGTCAAAGTTATTGAGGTCATCAGGGCCTTCACCGAGTCCGATATAACGTACAGGAACATTCAGGCTTCTTGCGATAGAGATCACGACTCCTCCTTTGGAAGTGTTATCGTATTTTGTGAGTATGATTGAGTTCACCGGAATAATTTTATTGAATGTCTCTGCCTGAGCAACTGAATTCTGACCGAGCACAGCATCAAGCACAAGAACAGTTTCAAGTCTGTCTTCGCCTGCCTCACGCAACAACACTTTGTGAATTTTTCTGAGTTCTTCCATGAGATTATGTTTGTCATGAAGTCTTCCTGCTGTATCGACAATCAGAACATCAGCGTGTGAACTCTCTGCTGCCTTCCATGAATCAAATGCAACTGCTGCGGGATCTGAACCTTGACCCTGTGCAATCACTCTCACACCTGAACGTTCACCCCATATTTTGAGCTGTTCAACTGCTGCTGCCCTGAATGTATCTGCTGCGGCCATGATTACACTTTTCCCCTGACGCTTGAACATCATCGCGAGTTTTCCTGCTGAAGTTGTCTTACCGCTTCCGTTCACTCCTGCCATGAGTAACACGAGAGGAGTTTTTTCGAGACTGAAAGATTTTCCCATGCCTTTGACCGCGTTAAGTTCTCCTGCAATCTTAGAGACAAAAATTTTCTTCAGCTCAGACGAATCTGTTATCTTATGCGATTTTGCTTCATTCTTCAGGAAGTCTATTATCTCTTCGGTGAAATCAAGACCTGCATCTCCAGTGATTAATTTTTCTTCGAGTTCATCCCAGAACTGCGGATCTATTTTCTTCCCTGAGAATAATTTTGCGATTCCCGAACTCCATTTTTCGCGTACACCTTTCAGACTATCGCGTAACTTTGAGAATATCAACATGCTGAATAACTCACCTTCCCGAAATCCTCTTCATGAATATAATCTCATAACCGTATTGTCCTGTTGTGCTGTCCTGAGTACGTCTTGAACCTACAACCTGCCAGCCGTCTTTGCCTCTTTGTGACATTCTTTCTACTATGTTGTTATCCAGAATGAAATCAATTGTGTAGTCGTATGATGAATTACTCTCAGCATGCGAAAGAGGCTCAAAAACTCCGCTTACTCCGTTTGAACTCATAGCGATAACAGAAGCTAACCTGTCAGGCAGAGAGAATAATTGCCAAAGCGTAAGTGCTCCTACGATTAAGAGAAGGAACAGCAGAATCGGTATTAATATTCCTCCTCCAGATGATGAAGATGATGTTTTCTTTGATGATGCTGGTGACGAATCTTTCGGTGCTTCTCCGTTTTTCTTTGCTGCTAATTTTTCTCGTAATCCCATAGTCTTCTCCTTGTGCGTTTCTTCTGTTGGCCCTGTCATAAATGACGGATCAAGTTCTGGTTCATGTTCTTCATGTTCAGGTTCAGGCCCATCATCAGGAATAGATGTTGCCTCGCTTACGATTCCAAGTGAATTAATATCCCAGTCATCGCCGATTTCTTCATCATCCTGTGGTGCAATATCATTTTCTGTTCCGTCTAATAAATTATCTGGCATATCGTTTTCAGGTGATACCTCCTCCTGTTGAGTATCTTTATCATTCTCGTTCGCTGGTGCATCCTGTGTGAACTGTGCAATCTCCTGTTCAAGTCTCTGCTGTGCTGTTAGCGGTTCAACTTCAGATTCATCAGATTCAGATTCATTTTCTGGTTCGGGTTCTGGCTCTGGTTCTGGTTCAGACAGAGGCAAATTTTCAAATTCTGGTGTCTCTTCGATTTCTACTACAGGTTCATCATCAAGTTCAAACGGCTGTGAATCATCATTCTCATCTGTTTCTTCATCTGCGTTTTCGTTTTCAGGTTCAGCTTCAGGCATATCATGAATTTCTTCAGGGTCAGTATTAATGTCTTGAGGTTCATCTGTGAAATCAGGCAGAAATTCTTCATCTTCTTCATGCTTTTCTTCATCAGGTTCTGATTCAAGTTCAGGTTCAGGTTCTGCTTGAGGCTCTGATTCCGATTCCAATTCTGCTTCTTCAGGTTCAGTTACGCCAGGTGAAGCTATATCTGCGAGTTCAGAGAGTGATGAAATGTCATCAAACGGACTCAAATCCTTTTCCAAATCCTGCATGGCCTGCTGCTGTGCAATCCCAATCGGAGACTCTGAAATGGCCTGTGCAATATTAGCCTTGAGTTTATCTTCTGCTGACTGTTCAGCGTTTGAATCATTGTTCTGTGATGTGAAGAAATCTTCCGGCAGTCTGTAAGGTTCAGGTGCTTCTTTTGATTCAAGCGTGAGAGGATTCCCCGTGAATGCTTCTGCTATATCCGCCATTAGTTTGTCTTCGGCTGTCTTGATTGTCTCTGGCATTGTTACTGACACAGGCGAAGATTCAGCTTCAGGGTCAGGTTCTTCTTCTGGTTCTTCAACTATCTGCGGCAAATCAGAATCTACATTAAGGACAATATCAGCAGGTGATGAAATATCTTCAGTCGTTTCTGTTTCAGATTCAGGTTCTTCATTTTCTATCTGCTCTTCTGGTTCTTCGTCTTCAGATTCAGGTTCTCCTTCATTATCATCAAGAACTAGAATGTTTTCAAACTCTTCAAGTTCTTCTCCGTCGTCAGGTTCGTCAACTTCATCGGCACTGATTACGGGTATATCAGGGAGTTCTTCATCTTCGTCTGAATCTATCAGCGGTATATCCGGCAGTTCATCTTCATGTTCAGGCTCATTTGCTTCTTCTGGTTCTTTCTCAGGTTCGGGTTCAATCTCTGGAAGTGATTCGCTTTCTTCAGTGACATCATCAGGTTCAATTTCAGGTTCAATTTCAGATTCAATTTCAGGAATAACTTGCGGAATATCTTCATGTTCTGGTTCATGCACAGCTTCAGGGATAATCTGCGGAATCTCCTCAACAGTATTAACCGTTAAATTCTGTTCTGTATCTTCATGTTCCTCATTCATGCTAACACTTTCAACTTCAGTTTGTGTTTTCATGTTAGAACGTGGCTTTTCCTGCTTTGGTGATGACGGCTGAGTTTTCACATTTCTTCCGCTGAGGCTTTCTTCTATCTTCTTTTCAAAATCATCAATGAACGAATCAACCTGCTGGCCAACGCTTTTATCTGCACCTGATGAAATGCGTCGGCGCACTCCTCTGAGCCTTGAAGGTTTTGATTTATCTTCAGAAGGTGAGCGCGGATTATCTTCAATTAATGAATCTCTTTCAAGCTCTGCACGTAATTTTTCTTCCGATGTTTTTTCATCAAGTTCTTCTCGTAATTTTTCTTCTGATGTCTTTTCATTCATTATCTTTTCATTCCGTCCTTAAGAACCGCTGTTAATGCAAATTATAAATCATGATGGCCATAAAAAAAGCCTCCGTGTTAATTACGGAAGCTCTTTTTCTTCAAATCTTAGTAGCCTCAACGGGACTCGAACCCGTGTTTTAGCCTTGAGAGGGCTACGACCTAGACCGCTAGTCGATGAGGCCATTTGTTTTTTGCGGGAAGAATATTATCACGAAAAAAATTTTTCTGCAATCCTTCATCCGTTTTTAAACCTGATATAATGCAATCAATCTTTCAATTTTTCAGGAGGACTCATGATAAAGAATATCGTAATTGTTTGTGATTGCGCGTATGTCAATGGAGGTGTAAGTGATGTAGCTATAAGTCATGCTGTATTGATGGCTGAAAGAGGCTTCACGGTTTACTTTTTTGCAGGTTACGGAGAACCTGACAAACGTTTATTAAACTCACCAAACATAAAATTTTCTGTTCTCGGAAAATATGACATTGTAAGCGACCCGAACAGATTAAAGGCAATGTGTTACGGCATATACAATTTCAGGGCCGGAAGGGAATTCAGGAAATTATTATCAGGGCTTGACAGAGAAGAAACCGCAGTACATATTCACAGCTGGCTTAATCTTCATTCAATCGCAGTATTCAGAGAAGCTCTAAGAATGAAATTTCGTGTGTTCGTTACGGTTCACACTTATCATCTTTCATGTCCCAACGGAGGATTCTTTAACTTTGTGAAACAGGAGATATGCGAGATTCCTCCTATGTCATTGAAATGCTTTCTCTGCAATTGCGACAAAAGAAGCTATCCTCAAAAAGTCTGGCGGTTCATCAGGCAGTATGTGCAGAACAAAGTTATCAGTAATACTACACAACTGGGGGGGGGGCTAAATTACGTATTCATATCGGAGTTCTCGCGGTATCAATTACTTCGGAGAATGTCAGCACCAAAGAATCAATTCTTGCTGCATAATCCGATATATTTCGGAAAACGATTCAGAGTGGAAGCAGAGAATAATTCCGTCTTCATGTTTATTGGGAGGACTGACCCAGAAAAAGGCGTAAGGAATTTCTGTGAGGCAATACGAAATACAAAGGTTGATGGAGTAGTTATTGGTGATGGAATACTCAGGAAGGAACTTGAAGCACAGTACCCAGAAATTAAATTTACTGGCTGGCTTACGAAGGAACAAATTCATGAACACATCAAGGAAGCAAGATGTCTCATCTTTCCGTCAATATGGTATGAGACATTAGGACTTACACCCCTTGAAGTTGAAGCCTATGGTGTCCCTGTCATTGCATCAGACTGTTCTGCAGCAAGTGATAATGCATCGTTTGTGTATCATTCGCAAGAGGAACTTGAAGACTTAATCAAGCAGGTAATTTCTCAGGATATAAAACAGCTTTCAATTGATGTATTCAATAACTTCGACGAAAAAATCACAACGAGCTATGCAGATAATATCGTAAAAATATATTCATCGGTCATAGTTGACTGATATAATCACAAGGAATTAATTGTGTCGGAGGTAATGTAATGTCATCTATCGGTTACATATTCATATCGGAGTTCTCAAAACGTCAATTACTCCGAAGAATGAAAGCTCCAAAGAATCAATTTTTTGTGAAGAACCCGATATACTTCACGAATCGATTCAGAGTTGAAGCAGAAAGTAATTCTGTTTTTCTGTTCATAGGCAGAACTGACCCAGAAAAAGGCATCAGGAATTTCTGTGAGGTAATACGAAACACAAAGGTTAATGGAGTAGTTATTGGTGATGGAATACTCAAGAAGGAACTTGAAGCACAGTACCCGGAAATCAAATTTACAGGCTGGCTCTCAAAAGAACAAATTCATGAACATATCAAAGAAGCAAGATGTCTCATCTTCCCGTCAATGTGGTATGAGGTATCACCGTTAACTCCCCTTGAAGTTGAAGCGTATGGTGTTCCCGTCATTGCATCAGATTGTTCTGCGGCGAGCGATAATGCAGCATTCGTTTATCATTCACAGAATGAACTCGAAGACTTGATCAAGCAGGTAAACACTCAGGACATAAAACAGCTGTCGATTGATACGTTCAATAATTTCGATGAGAGCAGCACAGTGAATTACGCCGATAACCTTCTGAAGGTATACAACACTCCCTTAATGACGGACTAAAGAACGGATAAATTTACGCAAAGAACAGAGTATATTTTTGCTGTGAGATTTAATATAATTTCAAAACTCACAAAAATTTTTTTCAGGGAGTGATTCAAAATGCCTTCAGAGCGTTATGTGTATTCACTTAAAGACGGCGATGGCTCAAAGCGTTTACTTCTCGGCGGAAAAGGTGCAAACCTCTGCACAATGGCACAGTCAGGGTTACCAGTTCCTCCTGGATTCATTCTGACGACAGAAGTATGCAGGGAATACATGAAAGACCCAAGCATAATGGATAAAGTGTGGGACGATGTGAAAGCATCAGTAGCCCAGCTCGAAAAGGAAACAGGAAAAGGTTTCAATGACGCAAAGAATCCCCTCTTAGTATCTGTTCGTTCAGGTGCTCCCATTTCAATGCCCGGTATGATGGAAACGATTCTGAATCTCGGACTCAATGACGAAACAGTAAAGGGACTTGCAGAGTCATCAGGCAATAAGAGATTTGCGTTTGATTCATACAGAAGATTCATTCAGATGTTCTCAAGCGTTGTTGATGAGGTGAACTTTGATTTGTTCGAGGCAGCATTAGCAAGAGCAAGAGCAGCAGAAGGAATCACTGATGCAAAACAGGACTATAAGATTCATGCAGAGAATCTCGAAAAACTGATTGCAGAATACAAAGCAATCTATAAGAATGCAACAGGAAATGATTTCCCCACTGACCCATGGATACAGCTTAGACGTGCAATAGAGGCAGTGTTCAAGAGCTGGAACATTCCGAGAGCAGTAACGTATCGCAAAATCAACAAGATAGATGATTCACTTGGAACAGCAGTGAACGTTATCACAATGGCATTCGGTAATCTCGGAGACGATTGCGGAACCGGCGTATGCTTCACACGTAACCCTTCAACAGGTGAGAATAAACTCTATGGCGAGTTCCTCATCAATGCACAGGGTGAAGATGTTGTTGCAGGAATCAGAACACCTATGCCGATTGCTGAACTTGAACAGAAGATGCCGGAGATATACAAAGAACTTTGCACAATCACGAGCAATCTTGAGAAGACATACAAGAACATGCAGGACGTAGAGTTCACGATTGAGCACGGGAAATTATTTATCCTTCAGACCAGAGACGGAAAGAGAACCGCAAGTGCAGCAGTGAAAGTAGCGGTTGATATGGTGAATGAGGGATTAATAGACACGAAGACAGCAGTAACACGAGTAGCACCAGATCAGGTTGAAATGCTTCTTCATCGTCAGGTCGATAAGTCAGTGAAACAGGACGTAGTAGTCAAAGGACTTCCAGCATCACCAGGAGCAGGAGCAGGAATGTTAGTGTTCTCGGCAGATGAAGCAGAAGAATGGGCACGTCAGGGTAAACCGACAATCCTCGCAAGACCAGAGACAAGTCCCGATGATATTCACGGACTGTTTGCATCTCAGGGTGTCGTAACATCACGAGGAGGAATGACATCACACGCTGCGGTTGTTGCTCGCGGAATGGGCAAGCCTGCGGTCTGCGGATGTGAATCGGCAGTGATTGATCTCGACAAAGAGACACTTACGGTTGGAGATCGTGTATTCAAGAAAGGCGACTGGGTTACGGTTGACGGAACTGTAGGACAGTTATTAGCCGGTGAAGCAAAAATGGTAGATGCGACATTCAGCGATGACTTCAAAAAGATTCTTGAATGGGCAGACGAAAACGCAAGGCTTCAGGTTTGGACAAACGCAGACACTCCTGAAGATGCAAAACGTGCACGCGATTTTGGAGCTAAAGGCGTTGGACTTTGCAGAACTGAACATATGTTCATGGGAGTAGACAGACTGCCCGTAATGCAGAGCCTCATCGTTGCGCTTGGTGAATCTGGTGATGCCGGAAAAGAAGCACGCAAAGAAGCACTCGCAAAATTGAAGGTAATGCAGAAAGAAGACTTTATTGGAATCTTCAAGGCAATGGATGGTCTGCCTGTCATCATCAGGTTACTCGACCCACCGTTACATGAGTTCCTTCCGAAAGAACCGAACGTACTTGAAGCACTCAAGACAGCAACACCTGAAGAGGCCAAGAAACTCAACAATGTTCTCGAAAAAATTCATCAGCTTCACGAGAATAACCCGATGTTAGGTTTCAGAGGATGCAGACTCGGAATGATTTATCCTGAGATCTACGAGATGCAGATGAACGCAATCTTTGAGGCAGTCGTTGAACTCACAAAGCAGGGCGTAACTGTAAAGCCTGAGGTAATGATTCCAATCGTGGGAACGAAGGCAGAGATGAAATTCTTCCGTGAAATGGCAGACAGAATCGCGGCAGAAGTGAAGAAAACCAGCGGAATTGATTTCAAGTATCTCGTCGGAACAATGATTGAGCTTCCGAGAGCAGCACTCGTTGCAGATCAGCTTGCAGAGTACGCACAGTTCTTCTCATGCGGAACCAATGACCTCACACAGACCACACTCGGATATTCACGCGATGATGCAGAGAACAAATTCCTCTTCCAGTACGTGGACAAGGGAGTGTTCAAGGAGAATCCATTTGCTGAACTCGATCGTGATGGGCCTGGTCAGCTCGTTAAAATGGCAGTCGAAAAAGGCAGAAGCGTTAACCCTGATATGTCGATTGGAATCTGCGGTGAACATGGCGGTAATCCTTCGAGTATTGCGTTTTGTCATCAGGTTGGATTGACGTATGTGAGCTGCTCCCCGTTCAGAGTCCCAGTAGCGAGAGTTGCGGCGGCACATGCGGCATTAGGAGTTCTGAAGTAAGAATCGAAATTCAAAATACGAAACACATCCCCTCTGATTCATAGTTGGAGGGGATTTTTTTAAAAGGGAAGGTAAATTAAACATGAAAATTTTTGCATGGGTTTTATTTTTTTGTCTGTGTTTTTCTCGGACATGTAACGCTGAAAATTTTTTGTCGCGTCCTCAATCAATGAACGATTCAGAACGAGCAGATAAGGCTGACATTTTAGAGCTTCTGAATTACGAGCGTTTTTGCAGGGATAATGCGGTGTGGGACGGAATGAGAACATGTTACGCTGAAGATTCATTTGTTGATATTTCATGGTATCAGGGAAGTGGATACGGATTCGTTACGGCTTCCGAAAAATTCAATACCTACGCACCTCACGTGATTCACAGTTCTTTAACCTGGCTGAATGGTAATCGTGCAGTAACAATCATGATGGCTACTATTCAGATGAGGCAGAATGTTGATGATGTTGAATGCGAACTTTCGACAGACGTACAGCTTTTGTTCCGTACAGAAAAAATCAATGATAAGTGGTTCATCAAAAACTTTGAATCGATTTATCTTCAGGACAGATTAATTCCTGTTCTGCCTGCTTCCGAGTTATCATTGAAAAGGTCAGAGCTTGCAAAATACAGATCAAGTTACGCATGTATGAGCTATATTGCAGAGAAAAAGGGCATCAAGATCAATAAGGAACTTGCAGGAATAGACAGGCCGGAAACTGTGAAAGCAATCTACGAAAAATTATCGAGCTGGCTTGCCGGACAGGAATAAATTTTCAAATAGAACATTTACGAAAAAAATTTAACCCCTCTCTTTAATGGGAGGGGCTTTTTGTTTGCTTTTTACTCTGTGCGTTTCACTGCGATAACAGGTTCGTATGTTACTCCTTCTGTCAGCCACACACTAACCCTTATCTTTCGGCTCTCAGGTACACTTTCAATCTCTGCACCTGATTCATCATAGAACTCTGCAATCTCATCATCGCTCGTACTATCTTTATCCTTCGGTAATGCGAACCAGAATAATTTTTTGCCGATCTCTATGTCTTCATCAATCATAGCATCAATATCATACTGTCCGCTCTCAGAAACCGTAAGCTCAGGAAGAACAGCCGCGATTTCGTATACATCATTTGAGACATGGCCAAGTGCAAAGGTGCTGAGGTCAGAAGTATCACGTTCACGAAGTACGATAAGTTTCTGCAAATCTTCGAGATCTTTGTGATCAATATCATCTGAGAGAGTTGGATTGTCGCCTTCGGGGTATTTGTCTGCGCTCTCATTTTCAGGGAGTGTTGTTACGTTATTCGCTGGAGATGAACCGACATTCGATGTGAATGTTATATCAACTGTGGCTGTTACCTTGTATTGGTCGTAGTATTCAGGATCACGATAGTAACGATTATAGGCGAATTCAATTTCTGACTTGCTATAATGATAATAACTGCTGTCGTAGAATGCAGTAATCGTTACTGTTGCTTTATGCGAGCTTCCCAGACGATCATATTGCGCCTGAGTTAGAGCTGGCACTTTTAGATAATATCTCTGATACCCGCCTGCATCGTAGGAATAGGAAACTTCATCATCCTGCATACCCAATAATCCGCCGTCATTGATTATCCAGAAAACATGTGTGTTGCTCCCTCTGGACAGTGAGAAACCGTTTATACCTTTGAGACTCAGCATAATATCACTGTCCGACCCTGTATTTGCGTCAACTCGTGCTGAAACTCTATTTTTCTCAAATTTAATGTATGATGCCTGAGAAGACTGTTCAGACTTCTTTAAGCCTTTTATATTAAGCCGTGCTGTTACACTCGCGGATTGACCGTAATCATCATAAACAGAAAGAACAATGTTATCAATTGTTGCTGAGTTATCAGAGTTCCATGTTATATCTTCCCACCCAGATAAACCATTGTTTATATCTTTCTCACTCATTGATGAAGATATTTCTCCTGTAGTCGGATTCATCACAAGGAAATCGGGTGCAGTTAATCCCCATGTAAACGTTCCGCTGCCTTTCGCTTTCGGTTTGAAGCTGTATTCTTTCCCAACAGAAGCATTCGTAAGAGTGGCAACATTAATGTACTGCTTCGGGGTCGTTATCTCAAGTTTCACCGGCTTCACCGTGAGCGTCATCGTCTTTTTGTCCTCGCTGGCCCCATTGGACAGATACACGGTTACGTCATAACTTCCGGGCTTCATTCCATTCTTCGCACCCGCTATCGTTCCAGTTGATGCATTCCAGACAAGACCACTGTCGCCTATTACACCTTTCACATCTTCACTCTTGTATTCCATTCGCCATGTGTAGGGCTTCTTCGTGTTCGTAGGTATCTTGAGCTTGTATGCAGTACCTAACGTAGCGTTCAATGGACTTTGCTCGCCTTGAACATCAAGCGTACCTTCTGGGTCAATCACAGGCGGAAGGAGAACATTCAAAACTACTTGGCCTGTTGCAGATCCCAAAGCGTTAGTTGCCGTAACCTTGATCGTGTACTTCTTTACCTGACTTGGGTCTGTGATCTTCAGGTCGCCGGATATAACTCCATAGTGGTAATAGGAAGAATTTCCATTAATGAGCGATAAACCTGGAGGCAGAGTGCTTGTTGTACTCCACACTATGTGTGGCCCCAAATCACTGTAATAGGTGTTTCCGTTAGATGTCCGTCTAATTATTCGCGCTGTGTCCCAACACTCGAAATAATCATCGATAAAAAATTGATTATGAACGTAACTATAACCATCATCTATCAAATATTCAGTTCCATTTCCATTTCCATTAGTTACTATTATCTCCTTCGGCTGAGGATTCTTCTTGAACACAGGAGCTCTAGTAAACACTATTGTGTATTCATCAGAATATACACTTCCAGCTTCGTTTGATGCCTGAGCAATGAAGCGAATATACCCATTATCAACATAAGCAGATTCAAGGTCTGGATCATATATAGCATCAAATACGTCCTCATATCTTGGCGTGCCGCTTATCTTCCCGTTATCAGAGAATGTAAGCCCTGCAAACTTCCCTCCCATTTTCTTAATTATGCTGTACGTGTAGTTCCCGTCATTATCCTTGAGAAGGAAGTCCCACGTTATTGGCTTGCTCCCTCCGACTGCTGTTAATGTGGCTTTGTAATTCTTCCCTATTTGCGCGTAACACGGAACGCTTGTTATTGTAAACCAGTCAGAATCAAAATTATGTGCTGGAGATATTCCAACAGGAGGACTTTTCACTGTGAGCGTGAATGAATACACAACGGGCTTATACTTTCCTTCTTTGCTCTCAGTGTATGGATTGCGAACCTCTATCTTGATTGTATTGTTCTCTTTTGAAGGCACATTCTTTATGTTCCCCTTTATTACTCCGTTATCGCTGTCATATTCGAGGCCCAATGCCTTACCCACAGCATCAATATCAATACTCAAAGGCTTAGTTCCTGTTATCTCAAAAGCCCGAATATCAATCGAGAAATCTTGACTTACTGCAACCGTGTATTTCTTCACGAAACCTGAAGGAGCTTTTATTTTTGGTGCAACTGCTGAAACCTGAAGATTGTAATTTTTCGTTGCAACTCCAACATCGTTTGATACGGTCAGCGTTAAAGGATACGTACCGGGCACTTCTGGTTCTCCTGCAATCACGTAGTAATCTCTCCCTGATTTTGATTCCTTCGTGAGATTGAGACCAGAAGGTAAATCACCGCTTATCGTCCACGTCAATGGTTCACTCCCTGATGAAATTTCAAGTTTAGCATTGTATGCCTTGCCTGAACTTGCCGTTGCCTTTGCGAGTGTTGATGTCTTTATCACTGGCGCATCCATTACTACACCCGTAAGTGTGATTGTGTCTGTTGTTGAGTCCGAATCTCTGGCCGTAATTGTTACTCTGAATGTCCCGTCATTAGTTTTTGGACTCTTCAGTGATGTTGCAGAGAGCTTAACGCTTGCTCCCTTAGTTGGTGAGAGTGTTAATGTAGGTTTGTAGAGCTTTGAATCTGTCTCAACTTTTGATGACCATGTGATTTTTGATGCGGGGTTTGCCGTGTAATCACTTGCTGTGAACTGAAGAACTAACATTTGACCTGATTTGAGATTGCCTAAATCAGTTTCCGAGTCAGTCGTGATTGTGATTGCTTGTGAGGGCGATGCTATCAGGAAATTAATCAGTAACAGAAGACATAATATTATGCGATGTGCGATGTGCGATGTGCGATGTGCGATGTGCGATTATACTGTGAGATCATATTTGTGTCAATCCCTTCGTGAAAAACTTTTGAATTTATTTTATTATTGGCAAGTATAGCACTGAATCTTATACGTTCAAAAATTTTTGTGATAGTATTTGCTGTTGTTTTTACGCAATTTTCAACAGGAGGCAATAAATCTAAAATGGATTCAAAAGATTACAAAGACACTTTGAATTTACCCGTAACAAATTTTCCTATGCGGGCTAACCTTTCAAAGCGTGAACCTTCCTTCTTAGACTTCTGGCATTCTCATGACATCTATCATAAAGCAACAGATGCAAGACGCGATTCACATGACAGATTCATTCTTCATGACGGCCCACCTTACGCAAATGGTGATATTCATATTGGGACAGCATTCAACAAGATACTGAAGGATTTCATCGTGAAGTTCAAGACGCTCTCAGGAAGATACACACCGTATGTACCTGGCTGGGACACTCACGGACTGCCGATTGAATTACGTTCACTGAAAGACGCAAAGCTCTCGAAACTCGGAACAGGAGTTGATCCCGTAGAACTCAGAAAGAAATGCAAAGAGACAGCCTTACATTATCTTGATGTTCAGCGTGAAGAATTCAAACGTTTAGGTGTGCTCGGTGAATGGGATAATCCATATATCACTCTTGACCCCCATTATGAACATTTGGAGCTTCATGCATTCGCTGACATGGTGAACGAAGGGTTAATCTATCGTGGATTGAAGCCCGTGTATTGGTGCACTGACTGTCAGACAGCATTAGCCGCAGGAGAAATCGAATACTGGGACGAAGAATCACCTTCAGTTTATGTCGCATACCCTCTGCCTGACGCCGCGAAGAAATTCCCTCAGCTTGAAGGCAAAGATACATACATCGTAATCTGGACAACTACCCCTTGGACTCTTCCGTCAAGTGCAGCAGTAGCAGTTCACCCGCGATATGAATACAGCTTCCGTGAATCTGACGGTAAGGTTTACGTGTTCGCTGACGCACTGAAGGATTCAGTGAGCAAAGATACAGGAATGACATTCGGAGATGCATTGCTGACAGTGAAAGGTTCTGACCTTGAGAACATGAAACCTCTTCACCCGTTCTATGAGCATGAACTTCTTGTTGTGCTTGCAGATTACGTTGAACTCGAAACAGGAACAGGCTGCGTTCATACATCGCCTGGTCATGGTGTCGAAGACTACGAGACTGGTGTACGTTATGGTCTGAAAGTATATAGCTCAGTGGATCATGCAGGACACTTTGAAAAGGAAATGCCAATAGTCGGAGGAATGAATTTATCTGACGGAGGCAATAAGGCAATTGAACTCATTCGTGAGAAGGGAAGACTGTTAGGTCTCGGAAAACTCATGCATAGTTACCCGCATTGCTGGAGATGCAAACGTCCCGTGATATTCAGAGCTACGGATCAATGGTTCATCAACGTGGCCAAGTTTAAGGACGAAGCATTACGAATCATTGATGACGAAGTGAAATGGATTCCTGACTGGGGACGCGACAGAATATATAACATGGTGAGTTCGCGTTCAGACTGGTGCATATCACGTCAAAGGGTTTGGGGAATTCCTGTACCCGCAATTCACTGCAAGGACTGCGGAGCTTTCACACTCACGCCCAACAGAATACGAATGTTTGCGGAGAAAGTGAAAGATGCAGAAGACGGTACATCAATATGGTGGAGCAAATCACTTGAAGAATTATTCGGAGAGAAGGCATGCTGTGATTCATGCGGATCACATAACGTTGAGAAGGACAGCAACATTCTCGATGTATGGTTCGATTCTGGAGTGTCTCATATGTCAGTTCTCAATGAGAGTTTCGGTTTGTCTTGGCCATGCGAAATGTATCTTGAAGGAAGCGACCAGCATAGAGGGTGGTTCCAGTCATCATTACTGACAGCAACAGCCATAAAGGGACATGCACCATATAAGGAAGTTCTGACACACGGATTCACTCTTGACGGTGAAGGACGGAAGATGTCGAAGTCAATGGGGAATACGATTGCACCAAAAGAAGTCTGTGATGAATTCGGAGCTGATATATTGCGTTTGTGGGTAGCCTCGACAGATTACAGGAACGATGTGAAAATCTCGAAAGCGATTCTGAAGGGCTTATCTGAAACGTACAGAAGGATTCGCAACACAGCAAGATTTCTGCTCGGCAACCTTCACGACTTCAAACCTGAAGATTCATTGCCATATGAAAAACTGCTCTCAATGGACAAATGGATTCTCGACAGGCTTCACAGAATAATATCGAGGGTACGTAATGCATTTGAAGAGTATGAATTTCATGTGCCGGTCTCATTGATTCACACGTTCTGCGTGAATGAACTCAGCGCGTTTTATCTGGACATCAGCAAGGACAGGTTATATGTAGAAGATGTGAATTCACTGACAAGACGAAGTGCACAGACTGCGATGTGGGAGATACTTTCATGTATAACGAGAATGCTTGCACCGTTATTGAGTTTCACGGCGGAAGAGATATGGCAGGAAATGCGGGAGATTGATTCAAGTCTTCCTGAAAGTGTATTCCTCTCGGACTTCCCTGCATGTGATGAATCGAAACTTGATGATTCACTCAATACGTTATGGGATGAGGCAGAGAAACTCAAAGGTGCGGTGAGCCGAATGCTTGAGACGATGAGGGCGGAGAAAGTAATCGGGACATCACTTGAAGCGTCAGTGCAGGTGAAAAAGAATGATTCGTTGAAGAGACTTGCAGATGAGTTCACGGTTGATGAGCTTGCAGATATAGTGATAGTCTCGCGGTTTGAATGGGTTGATGAACTCACATTGCCGAAGGTGTTTCATGATGATGATACAGGTTTTGATGTTGCCGGAGGATTTACGACAGGAGAGAAGTGTCCGAGGTGCTGGAAGTACAGTGAGCATGTAAATGAGCATGGATTATGTGAGAGATGTGCACGCGTACTTCACGAAGCGTAATGTGATTTGAAATTCATAATGCCTCCCTGAATTTTAGGGAGGTTATTTTTTGTGTGCGTTCATGATTTTATGATGAAATATGTAAATGTGAAAGAAGACACATAAAAACTAGGACAAGAAAAATTTTATGCTATAATACGTCCTGTATTGATAATAATTTTTCGTATAATGCACTCGACTATTCGGGTGTATCCCGTTTATCGTATCTTGTCCTATAGCTATTATAACACAGTGCAAGATAAGATAATTATTAGTAGTGTGCAATTTTTTTGCGTCAGGTAGTGTTTAGCTGTTTGGCGCATATTTCTTTTAAACTTTATCACAGAACGGAGAGTACACACAGGTGAAGAGATATATTTACGGTTTCGGAGGGATAAGTCTTGAGCTTGCCGAGATAATGAGAACAAAAAATGAATTCGTCTCTGCTTTTGTGATTGACAGAGAATACTTGAAGGATGACATGAACAGCAACAGCCTTCACATACCCGTAATATCATTTGAAGAGTATGCAAGACACTACGAAGAAGAGCACAGCGTAATCACCATTACACTTGGGGAACCAGAGTACAGAGAAAGATTATCACTGAAGTTAAAAGCGTATGGCATAGAGGAAGAATCAATTAATCTCGGTGCATATGTATCGTCAGATTCAAGTGTGAGAAGAGGAACAATCCTTCATCTTGATTCTGTCGTATCGTCAGGCTGTTCAGTAGGCAAAGGCTGTCTGCTAAACAAGAGAGTTATCGTAGGACATGACAGCATAGTTGGAGATTACTCTGTGATAAGTCCTTCCGCTGTTATGGGAGGACATGTTTCAGTTGGCAGTAAATGCTTTATCGGACTTGGAGCGTGCATAAGAGACAGAGTGAGAATCGGAAACAATGTGATAATAGGTATGGGAGCAGTTGTAACTCACGATATAGAAGATGAATCAGTAGCATACGGAAGTCCTGCAGAGATTATACGACGTAACGAAACTCACAAAGTATTCAGATAAAATTTTTGTATCAAAAATCATGCTCTCAGCTCAAACGTCTGGGGGCAAATTTTTTATCCTTTCTAAAAAAATTTCAATTACCAGTAAAATTATGTTTGCAGTATTGAAACTTAGTGAATAAAATTATTGCATAGAATTACCCAAATAATAACCAAAAATTTAATATGTCAGGAGCGTTTAAGAAATGCAGATTGATATTAACAGCAGACTTATCGCACTTATAGGTACGCC
>CAJOLN010000018.1 GCA_905235395.1 uncultured Synergistales bacterium | reverse complement strand
GTGTAACTTGCTTCATGAGGAAGTGTGAACGCTAATACATCGAAATCTTTAACCGGCCTCTTATGTTCCGTTGACGTGAGCAATACATTATTCTTCTTCATCAAGTCTTCCATATCAGGCCATACGCAATATGTTCTGTCTGCAATGTACCTGCTATTCATTGCGTGAATGAACTGCTCTATTATCTGGAAGCCGTAATAGCTCATTCCGATTTCATAGACATCAGGGAATGCGATACACACACGCAAACTTGAATCGTCCCATGAAATTTTTTTATGAGGTCTCCATTCTGAACAACAATAACGTGACGGCCTTGATACCTGAGATAATAATTTCCATTCCGGCAGATTGAATTCTTCAAAATTCATGCTTAGAATTTCCTTTCAGCCCCCTCAATATATACGCTCGCTACGAGGCCAAGTGCAATGAATATCGCAAGCATTGAACTTCCTCCGTAACTGATAAACGGAAGAGGAAGACCTGTAACGGGAGTTAAGCCTATACTCATTCCTATACTCTCGAACATCTGAAACCATAACCACGAAGATACACCTGCCGTTAAAATTTTACATCTCCTGTCTTTGCTCCTTATTCCCGTAAGCGTTATCCTGAACAGCAGGAGTGCAAACAGCAATATAAGAATCAAGTTGCCAATGAAACCGAACTCCTCAGATAATACGCTGAAGATAAAATCCGTGTGAGGTTCTGGAAGGAATTTAAGTTTGCTCTGCGTTCCCAGCATGTAACCTTTTCCGTAAACTCCTCCTGAACCTACAGCTATTCTCGATTGTATTACATTGTAGCCTGCACCTAACGGATCTCTCTTTGGGTCAAGGAATACTAGAATTCGCTTCTTCTGATAATCTTTCAGTACGAACATGATTAATATGGGAATTGCTGAGAGGCCAAGTCCCACAAGTGTGCCGAGAAATTTGAATGGTGTACCCGCAGCAACAAGCATTCCGAATGAAATCACGAGATAGACTAAAGCACTTCCTGCATCAGGCTGAAGCAGAACCAGCAATACGGGAAGAGATATTACGCCTAAACCTGCAAGAAATGTTTTTATGTCGAGCGGAGGATAACGCGTTAGAAATTTCGACATCATTAAAATAATTGATATCTTCGCAAATTCTGACGGCTGTACTTTCAGACTTCCCACACCTAACCATGACTGTGCACCGTTGACCTTCGGAGCAAATAAATCAGTGAGAAGCAAAAACAGAAGCATCAGGCCATAAAGTGGATATGCACCCTCTAACATCTTTCTGTGTCCGATATACATAATTATGAGCATTGCAATCACACTTATAAGAAGCCACATCGATTGACGGAACGCAAGATCAAAACCTCGTCCCATTATGCCGGCACCTGCACTGTAGACGCAGAAGACTCCCCACATTGAGAGAATCAGTGCACAAAGTATCATGAGCCTGTCTGTGAGGGCTATATCATCTTTCAGGCGTATCCAGAAGTCACGCATGCTATTTCATTTCTATGCTGTTGCGTTTGATTCTCAGTACCGGGATATTCGCTACCAGTGCTACTGCTTTTTCATCTCGATCCAAATCTATTTCGATTTTCTTTTCGTCTATGTCCATGTACTTCACAAGAACGTGTACTATCTCCTCACGAAGATTATTGAGTAACTGCGGCGATATGTCTGTCCTGTCATGTATCAATACGATCCTCAACCTGTCTTTTGCTTTTTGCCCGGAAGTTTCGTTGCCACTCCCAAATAATTTTTTCAGAAAATCCATCCTTCCAACTCCTTATTTCTTTTTCCCTCTGAAAAACTTCTTTATCTTGCTGAAGAAGCCTCGACCTGCATAGCTCTCAAGATCCATTAACGGCACATCATGGCCCAGCAGTCTCTCCGCTATGTTCAAGTATGCGTGTGCGGCTGGTGAATCAAGCGTCATGGTCATAGGTTCACCGTTATTCGTGGCACGTATTACGCTTTCATCTTCAGGAACTACACCGATAAGCTCAATCGACAAGACATCAAGAATATCATCTTTTGCTAACATGTCACCGTCCTGAACCATATTAGGGCGCAGACGATTAATGATGAGCCTTATGGGAGATTTGCCCATTGATTCAAGCATTCCGATTATTCTATCTGCGTCTCTCACTGCGGGTATCTCTGGTGTCGTCACTACAAGTGCTTCATCTGCACCTGCTGCTGCGTTCTTGAAACCTCCTTCAATGCCTGCGGGGCAATCAAGAAAAATGAAATCAAAATCAGGTTTCAGTTCTTCACACAACGCAATCATCTGTTCAGGGTTCACTGCATCTTTCGTGCGTGTCTGTGCGGCAGGAAGCAGATATAAACCCGGAACTCTTTTATCTTTGACGAGTGCAGCAGACATTTTGCAGGTCTTCTCGATTACATCAATGAAGTTATACACAACTCTGTTCTCAAGTCCCATAATGACATCGAGATTGCGCAATCCTACATCTGCATCAATTGCTACTACTTTCTTTCCAAACTTGGCCAGTGCTGCGGCAATATTTGCTGTTGATGTTGTCTTGCCTACTCCGCCCTTGCCTGAAGTTGTTACTATTACACGTGCTGACATTTAAAATTAAAACCCTCCTGTTATTTTTTCTCCATGCTCATAAATTTATTCTCACGTATTACTGGCGTTCCGTCTTCAAGTGTAATCACAACGCATTTCCGCCAGCATGACGTAGATTTTGAATCGGCATAGCATAATTTGTTTCCGATTCTAACCTGCGGGGTCTCAAAGCTCCCTGCCCAAACGAATACATCTCCTCGTCCGTATCCTCCTGCATGCACAACACCGAGTAGTCTTCCTGCAACTATTATGCTTCCTCCTGCGATTACTTCTGCACCTGGATTCAGATGACCAAGAACGAGAACGTCTCCTTCAGTTTCAACTTTCTGACCTGAACGCATAGAATTATATACAACTTTCAAAGCTGATATACGTTCTTCAGTTTTTTCTGATTCATTTTTTGATTCAGGTGACTCTTCGGGCTTCTCGGCTTCGTTGATATTTTCGGCAGGTTCATTCACGCATAATCCTGCGGAACGGAAGAGTTTCATGCTGTCTTCATTGCTTGAGAGCCACGAGAGAATCCTCAAATCTTTCTCCCATACAATAGAATTCAGTATGTGAAGCACCAGCCTCTTTGAACATGAACGTCCTCCGAAATCAAGTGCAATCCCTTGTTCATCAGGCAGCTTGTAATTTTTTGCAGGTATTCGCACAAGAGACTTTAAGATTTCATCTTCTGTAAGGTTCTCAGGAATTATAAACTTCAATCCGTAATGTGTACGCTCAGGTTTCGCATCGGACTTGCGAATCTTTCTCAGCAAATTTAAATTTGGTATCCTCATGGTCTTTTCATTCTTTGTATCTTAATGATAAAAAATTTTTTTGTGTGCTTAATTATTTTGTTAATGCGGGATTTTTGCAAGTATGAATTTCTAGTGAGATAACAAATGTGCGAGCATCTGACCAACTATAGGCCCTGCTACACTGCTTCCGTGTTTGCCTCCTTCAATTACAGCAACAGCTACATACTTTGGATCATCTGCGGGAGCATAGCCTGCAAAAAGCGCATGGTCATCACCGTGTGAATTCTGAGCCGTGCCTGTCTTGCCTGCAACTTTCACACCGAATCTTCCTGCCCTCGAACCTGTTCCGCGACTCACAACTGCTTCTAATCCTTTGCGAACTATTTCGAGTTTCTCAGAATTCAGACCAATATCTTCTGGTGTCTTGTAGCCTTTGATGTTGAGATGAGGCGTTACCATTTTTCCTCCGTTAGCGATTGCTGCATAGACACGGGCAATTTGAATCGGAGTCATCAGCATATAGCCCTGTCCTATTGAATAGTTAATCGTGTCTCCGTTTCCCCATTGACGATTGAACCTCCGCATTTTCCATTCTGATCCTGCGATGTTGCCTCCGCTTTCACCAGGCAAATCTATTCCTGTTGGTTCACCTAAATGAAATTTTCTTCCCCATTTGATTAAATTATCTATGCCTGTCTTCAGTCCTACCTGATAGAAGAATACATCACATGAATGCTGCAATGCACCAGTGACATTCAAACCACCATGCCCTGAATGTTTCCAGCATTTGAAAAGATGAGAACCGAAACGCAAACCTCCTCTGCATGAATACATACTCGACTGTGTGATTGAATTTTCTTCGAGTGCTGCTATAGACATGAACGCCTTGAATGTACTCGCGGGAGGATACACACCTGCTATTGCGCGGTCTAACATTGGCCTGTTGGGATCATTTATCATTGCGTTCCATTCACGTCCAGATATTCCCCACGTCAACGGGTTATTATCATACACAGGGCTTGATGCGATTGCTAACACTTCACCTGTCTTAACGTCCATAGCAACAACTGCACCTTTCCAGTTCCTGAGCAATTCAACCGCTAACTTCTGTGCTCCAACGTCGATAGTGAGATGAAGGTCTTCACCTTTGACCGCAGGATTTGCATCGAGAGTTCTAACTCTTCGGCCTCGTGCATCAACTTCAAGTGCTTCCTGTCCTGGTGAACCTCTGAGTATTGATTCATATGAGCGTTCTATTCCTGACTTGCCTATTAAATCACCTCCTACATAGCCTTCTTCGGAACGTAATTCAAGTTCTCTCTCTGAAATTTCGCCAACGTAACCAAGAATATTAGCCGCAACTGTTCCGGCAGGATATGTTCTTCGCCACACGCTTAAAGGGAAAAGTTCACGAGGAAAATCATAATCTGCAACAAGTTCGGCCATTTGTGTCATCGTCAGGTTAGGCACAATTTTCATCACTCTGTATGGTGCAATTCTCTGTTGTTTTATCGTCTTCTGTAAATCTTCTATGCTTATCGGGATTCCATGACGCATTAATATTTTGCTGAGGTGTTCGAGTTTTTCAGGGGTGTTTAAGTCGAGAGGGTAACCCATTATACAGAAGGTAGTATCATTCACGGCTAAGGGTACACCGTTACGGTCAAAAATTTCGCCTCTTGGTGCGGGGAATCGAATCATTCTGAGTCTGTTTATATGTGCCAGACGAACATATTTATCACTCTGATATATCTGACAGAAATATAAACCGCTGATTAGAATCAATAATGAGGCAGTCATGCAGTACATAAATAATTTAAGTCTGCTGTCTAATATTTCCAATTTTCATTTTCACTTCCTGTTTCGTACTTTCCTGTTGTAGATGTATATGCAGAATAATATTGCCGGAAGAGAGTATACCTGCTGCATAAGAAAGAACCTCCAGCCTGCTGAACCTCCGAGAATCAGAACGGGCAGTAAAGGAGGAATGAGCTGTGATATTTCCATGAGTATGAACACGATTAGACCTGTACCTGAGCTTCTGCCCTGAGGAGGAATGATTCCCCAGACCTGAATCACTGCGAGCACAACGACAACATAACCGAGTGTGAAAAAACCCGGAATGCCTATCCACCGTAAATCCCATAAAACTCCTCCTGCAAATGCGCTCCATATTCCCCAGAGATTAACGCCTTCGTCATTACTGTCATCAATGAGCAATCTATACACGAGGCCAAGCATAAAGAGGCTGGGTATCTGCATAGCTCCGCCAGTGAAGACGGTCAATAAGTCCTGAATGAGCCAAAGAATAATTAACGTCATGAATCAATAACTCACTGTGTAAAATCTCGACATGTCTGCGCCCGGTTCAATTCTGTATGTTGTGTACCCGTCAACACCTGCGGCAAACTCTCCTGAAATTTGTCCTATGGGTAAGCCAGGCGGCACTTGTTCACCAATCATTGCGGTACTCACTTTCATTCCTGTTTTTATTCCTCTGCCTGCTGGTATGTATCTCAACAGCACAGAACCATTTCCGTCACCAGCAACAACACCGAGTTCACGAGTTTCTTCAATCACAGCGGGGATCATGAAAGACGGAGACGTAATAAGTTCTGCCCATGATGACATGAGAGATACGGAACTCACACGTCCGATTAAATATCCGTTGCTGAATACCGGAAGCCCCTGCGTAATTTTATCCTGTTCTCCTCTGTCTATTCGTATCTCACTCCACCATGACATTGGTGCTCTCAATGTTACTCTTGCTGTCCGTATTTCATTATCCGATGACTCATATATCTTTTCACTGTTGAACTTCGCGAGGTCTAATCTAAGTTTCGCATTCTCATTCCTCAAACGTCTTACCTCATCATTCAGAGTGTTCTTGTCACGAGACCATGAACGCCATTCTATGAACATTTCACGCATAATGACAGCGGGGTATTCAGGAATAGAGAGAATACTTCCCCATAAATCAACTATGCTCTTCATGACTCCCATTCCCGAACTTATTCCCAGAAGAAAGAGGCCAAGTATTAAGGCAATGAGACCGTGTACCCATTCACGAGTAGTATTTCGTGTATTGTCCATTAAAGTTTAGCGTGAGCCTCTCTCAACTGATGTTAAAACTCTTCTCATTGCTCCGAGATTATCGAGTATCTTTCCAACACCAAGCGCAACGGAATTCAAAGGCTCTTCTGCAACGATAACAGGCGTATTGATTGCACGGGATAATCTCTCAGAGAATCCCCGCATGAGTGCAACTCCTCCTGTAAGAATCACTCCTCTGTCTACAACATCTTTTGCAAGTTCAGGAGGCATTTTCTCAAGTGCAATTTTCACCATGTCTTCAATGCCTACAAATATAGGTTCCATTGCCTCGCGGACTTCTATTGATGATACTGTATCACTCTTAGGCAATCCGTCAGATAAGTCACGTCCTTTAACATTCATTTCAAGTTCAGGTGTTAAAGGAAGAGCAGACCCGATTGTATTTTTCACTTCTTCTGCTGTAGTCTCGCCTATTAGAAGTGCATAACGTGAACGTACCATTGCGATAATTGCATTGTCCATCATTTTGCCTGCTGTACGAAGTGAACTCGTTACTACAATTCCTCCGAGTGATATTACGCTGACTTCGCTTGTTCCTCCGCCTATATCTATTATCATGCAGCCCGACGGCTTATCGATTGGCAGACCTACACCTAATGCCGCACTTATTGGTTCTTCAACTACATATGCCTCACTTGCACCTGCTCCTAATGTTGCATCAATTACGGCTTTGCGTTCAACTTCAGTTACCTCTGCGGGAATTGAGATTACAACTCTCGGATGAACCATGAAATTATTGCTTGAACTTACGCGTTTCAATGCGTAATGAATGAGTTCCTGAGTCATATCGAAATTTGCGATTACTCCACCTTCAAGAGGCCATATAGCTTCAATTCCTGTAGGAACTTTTCCGGACATTGCTTTTGCGTCACGTCCGACAGCAATAACTTCTGAACCTTCTCCTCTGGGTAATTTTTTCACGGCTACTGCTGAAGGTTCACTTAATACTATTCCCTTCTCTTTGACATAGACAACTATATTTGATGAACCTAAATCTATTCCTACATCCATTCCCAGAACGCCAGATAAATATTTGAACATCTTTATTCTCTCTCTATCTTGGCCAGTATGGATTCAATTCACGTTCTTCACCTATTGATGTATCAGGGCCATGACCTGGAAGAACATGCAAGCCGGGCTTCAATGTATCGAGTCTGCGAAGTGATGCCTCAAGTTTGATTTCGTCTCCGCCTTCGAGGTCAGTACGTCCGACACTCTGAGCAAATAACGTATCACCTGAAATCAATATGCTGTGATTCTCTTTGTCCGTTATCATGTAACATACACTGCCTTCTGTATGTCCGGGTGTCTCCATAACCTTAATATTGTAGCCTGAAAAATCAATCTCTCTTCCTTCATTCACTTCATGAAAATCATTTATGCCTTCGCAATGAACTCCGAGCAATTCCTGAAGCTGTGTTGAAGGTTTACGTAACATTTCTGCGTCTTTCTCGCCGATGTAAATATTATCGTGAACATATGGTACAAGCTCGTGAATTCCTGCAATGTGATCTATGTGTCCGTGAGTGAGAAGAATCATTGTGAGTTTCAAATCATGTTCCTTCAGAAATTTTTGAACATCTCTTGTCTTTCCGCCCGGATCAATGAAGAAAGCCTCATGAGATTCATCATCCCAGAACAAATAACCGTTAGTCCATAATGCTCCCAATGGAAAGCGTTTGTAGTTCAACTTTAATTTTCCCCCTTTATGAATCAATGATAAACGTCAATGGCCCGTCATTAATTATTTCAACTTCCATGTCTGCACCGAATTCACCGCATTCTACTTTTCTGAACTCAAAGCTCTTAACCTTTGAAACGAAATAATCATACAATCTTTCTGCTTCATCAGGTTTAGCAGCATCAGTGAAACTTGGCCTCCTGCCCTTAGCACATGAAGCGTAGAGAGTGAACTGTGATATGAGAAGTAATTCACCTTCTACATCTTTGACTGAGAGATTCAATTTTCCGTTTTCATCTTCAAATATTCTAAGCCCGGAAATTTTTTCTGCCAGCCAGTCAGCATTTGATTCATTATCACCGTGAGTTATCCCGATGAATATGCACATGCCATGATTGATTTCACGTTTCTCTTTTCCGTTTATGATTACTGAAGCTCGTTTTACTCTCTGAATCAGAATACGCAAATTTTTACCCCCTTGTTACTTCAAGAATTCCTCTGACCTCATTTAATTTTGCCATTGCTGAATACAAATGTTCAAGATTTCGTACACGTAGTTCTATTTTCATTCGCATTAAACTGTTACCTGCCATTAATGCCTTTATGCCTGCTATGCTTGCTCCGTCAAGAGTGAGTGCACGAGTAGTATCAGCAATAAGGTCTTCACGGTCAATGCCTTCTGCTTTAAGTCTTGCGGTGTAGAGTTTAGACTTTCTGATCGTGTTAGCAGGATCAATTGGTGCCCATGATACATTAATTTTGCGTTCCTGATTCGTTCCCGATATGCCCGGACAGTCAGCGCGATGAATCGTTATGCCTCGTCTGTTGGTTGAATACCCTATGATTTCATCTCCGTAGACGGGGTTGCAGCAGTTCGCGAGAGTTACACTAACTCCTCCTTCACCTTCAACTAGAATATCTGATTTGCTGTCTCTGTTACGTTTTGGTTCTTCTGTCTGAATTTCAACGGGAGTATTCTGCTGAGGCAATGATGATGAATGATGCTGAAGATATGCGAGAGATAATCTCTGTGCTGTTTCACCTGGCCCTATTGAACCTGATCCTACAGCCACTAACTGATCATCTATATTGCTGAAGTCCTCACGCTTTACGTCAGTTAGTCCTCTGCGTTTCAATTCACGTTCGATTAACTTCCAGCCGCGTTCAAGTTTTTCTTCACGGTCAATTTTTTCTGCCTGACGGAAATAGTTTCGGATTTTGCTTCGTGTCTTTGCACTGTTCACTATCTTCAGCCAGTCCTTTGAGGGTGATCCGTTCGGTGATGTCAGAATGCGTACTATATCTCCTGAATGAAGCTGCGTGTTCAAAGGCACAATTCTTCCGTTAATCTGTGCACCTACACAGTGATTGCCAACTTCAGTATGAACTGAATATGCGAAGTCTAAAGTTGTTGAACCATTCGGAAGGATTACGGGCTTTCCCTGAGGAGTGAAAACGTATACTTCACTTGTGAGCAATATGTCACTCTTCAGAACGTCCATGAATTCTTTTCTGTCGCCGTCCTGCCCTGCCTCTAATGCCTGACGTACCCACATAAGTTTTGCGTCTAATCCCTTAATGGATTTCCTCCCGCCTCCTGCTTTATATACCCAGTGAGCAGCAATTCCATATTCAGCGTAATGATTCATTTCATATGTACGTATCTGAACTTCAAGAGGCACACCGAATGCCATAACTGTTGTGTGCAATGACTGATACATATTGCTTTTCGGAGTTGCAATGTAATCATCGAACTGTCCGGGAACAGGAACCCATAATGCATGAACGATACCGAGAACAGAATAGCAAGTTGTAACGTCATCAACGAGAACGCGAACAGCAAGAATATCATACAATTCATCGAACGAAATTTTTTTCCTCTGCATTTTCTCATATATGCTGTAGTAATGCTTCGACCGTCCCTTTATCCTGCATGGTATATTATCTTTTTGAAGACGTTCTTCTAATATTTCACGTGCCTTATTGATGACTTCTTCCATTTTCGGCATACGCTTCTTTACTCTCTGTTCAACCTCCGCGTAGATATCAGGGTGAAGATACATGAATGATAAATCTTCGAGTTCACGTTTAAGCTGATATATTCCTAGACGATGTGCAAGCGGTGCATATATTTCCATTGTTTCGAGGGCAATTCGTTTTTGTTTTTCCTCACGCATAACGTGGAGAGTTCTCATGTTGTGAAGTCTGTCTGCAAGTTTTATCAGAACGACTCTAATATCACGAGCCATTACTATGAACATTCGCCGTAAATTTTCGCTGGTCAGGTCTTCTCTCGACATGAATTCTTTAACGTCATCATGAGCCAGCTTCGTAACACCGTCAACCAGCATCGCAACATCAGAGCCGAATTTTTCTTTTAGTTCTTCAGGTGTGACATCAGTATCTTCAATTGTGTCATGAAGTAATGCTGCTTCAAGCGTGGCCATGTCCAAATGCATATCAGCGAGAATCAATGCGGCACTTATTGTGTGAATGATATACGGATCTCCTGACTTCCTCAATTGGTGCTGGTGTGCTTTTGCGGCAAACACGAATGTCTCACCGAGTTTCTGCATTTGTTCGGGAGTCAATGACATCATTGCTTTGTTCCAGAGGTCAGACCATAGAAGCCGAACGCATTCCTTCTGTGAATTCTCCGGGATTCTCAAAAAATATTCATCTCGATGTGAGGACATTTCCCGAAGGAAGTCTGAAGAATTATCAATTGAAGGTACGCTGTTCATTATCGATGAAAAAGTTTCACTGCCGGTTTTTAATGTCTCAGGAGTAGTTTTCTCTGTGGCCAAAAATCAAACGCCTCCTTCTGTTACTGCGCAGTCTAATATAAACTGTAACTGTTCTTCATTCCTCCAGTAATCTAATCTGGGATGATATACCCAGCCTTGTACTCTGCCGAGCATTTCAGATACATCTCTTGCTGTCGTGTTGAATGCAAGAAGCCTCGCGTTCTTCACACGAATACAGCTATGTTTGCCTTCTTTTCCCATAGGCAGAATTTCTGTGCAGGCCATGTTCTTAACCGTGAAAAATTTCGGAGACGGGTTATTATTTCCAAAAGGCCCAAGTTCAGATACTGCCCGCCAGTCAGAGATTGAGATATCAGACGGTGAAATATCAATTACGGGTGTAACTCCTTCAGGCTGAATCTCAATGTCAGCTAACATTTTCTCAAGTGATTGACATACATCTGCCCAGTTCTCAATCAGCACAGAAAATCCTGCGGCGTATTTGTGTCCTCCCCATGCATCGAGCATGTTCGCAATCTTGCCGAGTATTCCTACTGCATCGCCTCCTTCAGGAACTCTCAATGTTCCACGTATCACTTTGCTCCCCACTGGTGCAGCCAGAACTATGGGTATGTTGTACTGTGCACATACTCTGCTCGCTACTCCGCTTAGTACACCTATAGGCCATGAATCATGATACAGAACCTTCTTTGTGATTTTGTGAGTGAGAATCCCGTCATCAATTTCATGTGCAATATTCTCCGTTAATGTCTGTCTCTTACGATTGATTCTCATAAGGTCATTCACACATGAATATATCGAATCACTGCTTCCGTTTCCAAGTAACGCTCTCACTCCTACATCGGCTGTAGCGATTCTTCCCGGTGCATTCAGACATGGAATTACTCTCATTGAAAGATGTTCTTCGGATAATTGAGACTTATTGATTCCAAGACAGTCAAAGAGTGCGCTTAATCCTCTTCGTGGGTTTGAACGCATGAGTTTCATTCCGTAACGTACAAGAGAACGGTTGAGATTATGCAGGGGCATACAGTCAGCAATAGTAGCAAGAGCAGCAAGGTCGAGTTCATATTTCAGGAAGTCACGTGAAACAATATTTTCAATCCATGCCCAGCACCATAGCACCGCAGTTGCACATATCTTCTGAACATCGCCAGCTTCAATATCAATAGACGGATTTACTATCGCAGGTATTGTTATGGGAGATGATACCGAATGATGATCGAACACAAAAATATTTATGCCTGCCTTGCGTAATTCTTCAAGCATCTCTGAATCATTCGTGCCGCAGTCCACAACTACGAGAGTGTTGCATCCCATTGACGGAAGTTTTTCGAGGACACCCGCATTCAATCCGTAACCGTGAATGTCCCTTCTCGGAATGAAATATCTTACCTGTGCGGCTTTGTTCCTGAATATTTCCATTGCCATAACTGTAGAACATATTCCGTCAGTATCATAATCACCATACACAAGAACATTTCCGAATGAACTTTTAGATTCCCATAATGCTTTTGCTTCTTTGCTTCCTGTTCCAAGATTCAGTTTATCCATTTGCTGAGAGAAATCGGGACGTATCCATTCGCGGAGAAGATTAATATCATCATCACCCTTCAGCATTTCGAGAACTCCGGCAGCAAGTTCAGGACATGATAATTCAGTCGCAAGATGTTTTGTTGAATCGCCTGTGTGAAAAATTTTCAGGTCTGAAATTAAGCATGTTGGAATCATTTTTGAGTCCTCCGTTTGAAAAAATATTTCTGAAGTATATTCAGACATTCAGATTCCAAAATGCCCGATTGAATTTCGCATGTGTGATTCAGTCTTGAGTCCCGAAGTATGTTATAGAGTGTTCCGCCTGCACCGCTCTTGTAATTTTTTGCTCCATAAACTACGCGTGAGATTCTCGAATTCACGCATGCACCCGCACACATAGGACATGGTTCAAGAGTAACATAGAGGGTACAGCCTGTGAGGTTCCAGTGATGAATTTTATGTGATGCCTCGCGTATTGCAATCATCTCTGCGTGTTCTGTCGGGTCATTGAGCTTCTTATCGCTTCCCGAACTTAATATATTATTGTTGCGTACTATTAATGCTCCTACAGGCACATCTCCTCTTGAGAATGCATATTCTGCTTCAATTAGTGCTGCCTGCATGAACATATCATCATATTGATTAGTCATAAGGCCTTGTTTATTTCAGCTCCGTTTTTGTTTCTGAGTTTGATTTTGAAACGTATTATACACGCCGCGCAATATCCTTTTTGATTCAGGGCTTCAAACTCTTTCAACTGTGAGAGCTTTTTGTGATGAAGAAAATTTTGTTCTTGGTAAAAATAGCTTCAATGTGTAAAATTAAAATACTTCAAAAATCTTCTCAAATTATCCTAAAGGAGTTGTATGATATGTTCAAAAAAGTCTGCCCCCCCCCCACAAGAGTAATTTTGCTGATTTTTGCACTTCTGTTTTCCTTTTCTGCAATTGCTTCTGCTGATGTCCCGATTGATGAGGCACATTTCCCTGATCCTGTTCTGCGTGAATGGCTTCAACAGCTTGAGTGGTTTGACGGCTGGAAACAAGTTCCCGTTACTGATTATGAAGGCAACGTGTTGGGCTATGAATGGCAGTGGAGTGAAGCATACAAGGACGGCGTATTGAACGACTACGAGCTTAATCACAAGGACTTTATCAGCATACAGTATTGCGGACTCGCTGACCTGTCAGGGATCGAATACCTGACTAACCTGAGAAGGGTTTACTGTCCGGGCGTTATGGTCAAAAATGTAAATATAAGCGGCTTCTCCAATCTTACTGAGTTTCACCTCAGCGGCCCTAATCTTGAGAGTATCAATGCGTCAGGATGTTCGAGCCTTACAGTGCTTGGCTGTGGCAGTAGTCCCAACCTAAAGTATGTGAATCTCAATGGTTGCTCATCCCTTGAGACGATCTATTGTGACAATGATTCACTTACACAAATAGACCTAAGCAGTTGCAAAAATTTAAAACTTTTTGCAGGCGGCAACAACCAGTTTACGACAATTAACTTTAGTGGACTTGCTGCTTTGGAATATATATGCTGTGATAGCCCAGCGTTGCAAGGGGTGAACGTAGACGGATGTACAAGCCTGAAAGAATTATGGATGCTGTCAGAAAACGGAGATGTTAGGAAGCTGAATCTGCGAACCTGCCCGAATCTGGAGAGACTTGGCTGCTTTGGCACGGGGCTTAATGAACTTGACCTCTCACAAAACACAAAGTTGATAGAGCTACATTGCGAGAATAATCATCTTACAGAACTTGACCTTAGTAATAATAAGGTGTTGACAGGTATAGTCTGCTCTCCTCAAATTAGGGAAGGCATGAAAGCTGAAATAACAACTGAGGGTTATAAGGTTGATTTGAGCGAGTATGTATCAAAACTCGAAAATATAGTTCCTGATTCAATACGGGCAAAGAGCGGAAAAAATTCTGAAGAAATGTCTCCAATTTCATTTGATGTCTCAAATGGCATCGTGTTGTTTTCAGAATATCCTTCAGAACTTTTCTATGAATATCAGACCCATTCACCTAATGAGGAACGCATGAATGTTACTCTAAAAGGTGAAGGCGGAACACTGAAGGTTGAAGCACTTGAACGCGGAGGATTCGGCACTGATAACATCATCTGCGATATGACTTCCAGCTATTACATCGACTATCAAGGTCATCAACTCACAGAACCAACCATAGCACAATATAATTACGGCACATACGGCAAACTTGGTTTCACTGCGGACGGAAATTCACGCCTTATTCTGCGTGTTCAGACAGATAAACCTGGCTATGCTACTTTCCAATTCGATAAAGATATAGGTGCAACTCTCGAAACTCTGCAACGCTCTGAAATAAATTCAACGAGTCAGGTTAGAACATTTCAGGTTGGTATTCTTGATGAGGAAGAGGGAGGTCATCAGATTTCAATTGTTATGATTGCGCCTGAGACTTTCCCGGAGAACAAACAATTTCCGTCTGACACATTCAAAGTTCATGTGAATTTTTACGCTGATGACGGCACAAAAGAAGAACGTGATATAGAGTTGAAGATTGAAGCTGCACCTGTGTTTTTAATTCCAGGCATGATAAATCCAGGTGGCTTTACCAATATATCAGGGTTTGCAAGCTTCTTTGCAAGTATAGTAAATCCAGGAAACGCGAGTCACACATTCGGACTTAACCAAAAAATCGGCGTTGGCATTTATCAGGAACTGCTGAACAGAGACTTCAAGAAAGAACATATTGCTTTATGGGATCATAACGGCAGACAAGGGATACAGAAACTTTTGGAGAATGATTTTAACGACTTCTTCAACGCATTAACCGGAATGTTCTATCGTTACGCTCAGGAAGGCATCGTTTGCACAAAAGCGGACGTTATCGCTCATGGAATAGGCGGACTTGTTGTGCGCAAATTCTTGGAGGACACACCTGAACGTAGACAAACCAAAGATGGGAATAACTGGACAACGCAATCGTATAAGCAAGGAATGATTCACAGGTTTATAAACATCGCTGTGCCTCACATGGGAACTCCTCTGGCAAATATTTTAACTGGAGACTTCAGCCTGCTGAATGATCAACCAATATTGAAAGAGCCAATCGCACGCTCTCTCCTCTGGTTTTTGCATAACAGATACCAACTCCCTCACTATGATCCATTTTGGAAAGAGATTGCTGTTGGAAGCGATTTCATGAAGCTAACTTTGCCAGCGAATGTCCCGATGCATTTCGTGTACGGTGATGTGAAAGGTTATCTGGATGGTTTCGAGGGAATAAAAGATAACGCATTTGCAGTGTTTAATATCATGAAGCTATTGAAATCACTAGGCTCTCAGATATCAAAGTTCAAAAAATTGACCGATTATATGGACTACGTGCAAACTCTCAATACTCTGGATAACTTTAAGCACGCAAGTGATCTTGACTTATTGAAAACTATCAATGCATTAGACGATCGCATTCTGTTGAGATTAGCCTCACAACAGGAGGAAATTCTTAAGGATATATTGTTGAATGATGAGCTTCGTGGTCTTGCATTTTCATTTGTCGAAAATGTTGCGCAGGATCCTCAGGTTAGTGGTGTGTTGCAAATCGTCAGCTCAACTATTGATCTTGCAAATAAAAATCTTAATCCATTTGAATTGACGTTCAACTTATTTTTCGCAGTTCAAAGGTTGATTTTCGCGGATCAGGGCCACGATTTATTTGTACCAGTGAGCAGTGCAGTCGCAGGGTTACATGAATATTCAACAGGTTTTCCTGAGTACGGAAATGACGTTAATTGGACTGACTGGAGATTCAGATACTCGACGCTGTGCCAACAGGGTGATGTTGCGTATGCTGTGGTAAATATCCTGAAAAATGCCCCAATGAGTGATTTTGCTGTACTGAAAAATTCTGTTTCACTCACTGCATCGCCAAACGTTACTTCGCAAAATGCACGAGTGAAAGCAAGTTCAATTGATTACGAAGATATAAATTTTGATGACATTGATCTCAAAAATTTTTACATCACAAATTTCGAATTGACCGTGAATAAAAGCGTTCTGATAGTTTCTGACACTGAGACGAGCGTCGTGAAATTTACTGCCCAAGCGTCCAATAATGTGAACAGTGACGTACAACTTGTGATTCAAAAAGATGGCATTGATAAAATTTTCCCGATGTACTCTGATGGCAGCGGAAATTTTGAAGTGAATGTTGAGTTTGCAAGCAGCGATTTGGGATATATGACAGCTTACTGTTACTCTGCGGGTGATAAGAAACTTTACACATCTGACATTATTCATCTCGCGTGCATGTACAACCTTAATGGCATAAATACAATAGGGCTCGACTTTATCGGAACAGATATGATTTGCACGAATGTGAACTCATTTGCCAAAGCCGGATTATTCGCAAACACTGAAGACGGAAATATGTTCGATGTATCATCGCCATTAAGCGGCACCAAATGGACAGCAGATGACCCTGAAATTGCGTTTGTGAATGACGAAGGCATGGTACAAGGTCTCAAAGAAGGAACTACAACACTGAGAGCAGAATTCAATGGATTGACCGCCGCAATAAGTGTTGATGTTGGCCCCGAATACGAAGATTCAGATGAACCCGAACCTGAACCTGAGCCTACTCCAGCACCCAGTCCCGAACCACAACCTCAACCACAGCCTGAGCCTGAACCTAAGCCACAACCGCAACCAGATCAGCAACAAAAAAGCAGTGGCGGAGGAGGATGTAACTCTTCAGTTTTAGGAGTATTTGCTCTATTGCTGTTGTTGAAGAAGAAACGATAACGAAATTTCAAATTTGAGCCTTCCGTTAAAGCGGGGGGGCTTTTGTTTTATGTAACTGTCTGAAAATTTATTTATGTATGAGGTGTTATCATACACACTAAAATTTTTTGAAAGGAGAAATTTTTTTACATGGCCTATTTTTACACCGAACCTTCTCACACATTCTCCGAGTATCTGTTAATCCCGTCATACTCATCAGAAAATTGCGTGCCTTCAAATGTCTCATTGAGAACACCGTTATGCAAGTTCAGACGAGGCGAAGAAGCACCATTGAGCATAAACATTCCGTTAATATCAGCAAGCATGCAGTCAGTCTCAGATGACAATATGGCAATTGCTCTTGCTCGTGAAGGAGGCATATCATTCATATACTGCTCACAGCCAATCGATAAGCAGGCAGAAATGATCGCGAAAGTGAAACGATATAAGGCAGGCTTCGTTGCAAATGATTCAGCAATTGGCCCTGAACAAACACTTAAGGACATTCTCGCACTCAAAGAGCAGACTGGACACACAACAGTTGCAGTGACACATGACGGAAGTCTCACGGGTAAACTGTTAGGAATCATAACGAGCAGAGATTACCGCGTTAGCAGAATGGATATCAATGCAAAGGTAAAGGAGTTCATGACCCCAATCGACAAAGTGATAGCTGCACATGACGGTTTGAGCCTGAGCGAAGCAAATGATATTCTTTGGGAACATAAACTAAATCAACTTCCCGTTATCGATTCAGAAGGCAATATGGTAGCGTTCGTTTTCAGAAAAGATTACGACATGCATAAAGAGAATCCGTTAGAGCTTCTTGATTCGCAAAAACGTTACATGACAGGTGCAGGAATAAACACGCGCGACTATGAAGAGAGAGTGCCTGCGTTAATCAATGCAGGAGTTGATGTGTTATGCATAGACTCATCTGAAGGTTTCACTGAATGGCAGAAGAGGACTCTCAAATGGATTCGCGATAGATATGGCGATGATGTGAAAGTCGGAGGAGGCAATGTAGTTGACGCTGACGGATTCAGATTCCTTGTCGAGAATGGAGCAGACTTCGTGAAAGTTGGAATCGGAGGAGGCTCAATATGCATTACGCGTGAGGCAAAAGGAATCGGAAGAGGACAGGCTACAGCAGTGATAGAAGTTGCGAAGGCCAGAGATGAATATTATGCTGAAACAGGAATATACATACCGATATGTTCAGACGGAGGCATCGTTATGGATTATCACATCACATTAGCTCTTGCTATGGGTGCTGACTTCTGTATGTTGGGAAGATATTTTGCACGTTTCGATGAAAGTCCCACAAATAAAGTCATGGTGAATGGGAATTACGTCAAAGAATACTGGGGCGAAGGTTCATCAAGAGCACGGAACTGGCAGCGTTATGATTCAGGTGATTCATCACAGGCTAAATTGTCTTTTGAAGAAGGCGTTGATAGTTATGTGCCTTATGCAGGAAGTTTACGCGTTAATGTTACGGAGACACTTAGCAAAATTAAATCTACATTCTGCAACTGCGGCGCACTGAATTTACACGAGATGAGAGAAAAAGCAAAATTGACGCTCGTATCACCTGTTGCACTTCTTGAAGGAGGAGCACATGACGTAATGATGAAGGAAGCGGTGAGACGGACAAAGTGAAAATGAAAATTATTCCCCTGTTGTGATTGATTCAGCAGGGGATATTTTATTTCACATGAAGATTATGAACGCAAAAAAACTTATTCCGGCCATAAGAATAAATGTTCGGGTCAATGAGAAGTCAAAGTATCTGCACAGAAATAGAATCAGTGTACCTGTTCCAATCCATGCAGTGAAAAAATTCCAGTTCATGATAAACGTAAAATGATTCGCAATGTATTCCGCAAGTCTCTCAAAGATAATAAATATTCCTTCAGACGCAAGCACAAGATATTCTGACAACGGAAAGTTCATCAGTCTCAATACTGCACATGCAGACGCAATCGTAAACGCAAAACCAAAGTAGAAGGGCGCAAATAGATTCAGAATGATTCCAACGAGAGGCACAGTTTGAAATGTCTTCGCAATCTGTGGAAACGTAACGAGAAATATTACTGTGTTTACCATAAACCAAAATGCTTTGCGTAAATCGAACATGGCCGTCAAAGTCAGAGCAGATAGAACTGACAATCTGAATCCAATATCCCAGAATAAAAATGGTCTCCACAATAAGAGAATAACTCCTGCAACACACACACTGTTCACTCCCATAATCGGACGCTTAAACACTCTCGCCAATAATCCAACCTGAAGCATTAACCCCGTACGCATTGCACTCGGTGCAGCTCCAGTGAGAAGAATATACGCCCATAAAATTACGCTGAGAATCAAAATATTCTTTCTGAAAAAATAACTTGCAATCAGAATCACAATCCCTACATGAAATCCTGAGACCGCAAGAAGATGACTCGTTCCCCATTTCACATGCTGCCTGTTGAGTTCATTATCTCGTTCGCCAAGCCATGCCGCTTTTAAGTATAATGCTGTTCGATTTGGCATGTATATGGTCAGTGCTCTCAATAGCCTGTAACGCATTAAAGGTATGCTGAATCTCTTCGGGAGTTCCTGAACATTGCGAATGTTAATCCAGCCTGATACACCTCGTGCCCTGAAGTAACGTTCCTCATCAAAACTTCCGTCATGATTCGAGGTTTTGAATTTTCGTGTTGCACCGTCAAATTTGATTCGTGTGCCCGGCATTATGTCCGCAAATCTCCTCCAGCTTACATAACTTCCAATATCATCAACGTCAATCACTGCCGCATATCCTCTGCCCCATGTACGAATCGATTCAACTGTTCCGTATGCGTCATTAAGAGTTACGGGTTCATGAAGAGGACGAGAGATTTCATTGTAGATTTGGAGTGAACATATAAGTGTGAAGATTAATGCGACAAAGAAAATCTGCCATTGGGATTTGAACTCGCGCTTGTAAGAACATAACATGATTCCCGAATACACAACAGGAACTGCAATAATGAAAGCATAAATTCCAAGCCTGTCATAGAGTGCAAGACCAGATACGAGACCCGCAAGAACTCCCAGCATAGGAGCACATCTAATAATTTCCATCAGCGTATTAAAATCTGTGACCGCATTTTTTCGAGCTTGGCCGGCCCAATTCCGCGAACTTTGATTAAATCTTCCACACTCTTAAACTTTCCATTTTTCTGTCTGTATTCGTATATCCTCTTCGCTATTGCTGGCCCTACACCCTTTAATCTCTGAAGCTCATTCTCTGATGCATTGTTCACATCAACAAGTCCTGTATTGCCTGACGACTTCGCATTTGATTTTGATGATTTCGATTCCGCAGGCTGAACTGTTATATGCGTATACGTTTCTGAATTTGCGTTTGCATTCGTGATTGTGCGTGGACGTTCTCCCTTCACTGGAATGTGTATGTGCTGTGCGTCTGAAAATGTCTCTGGAAATGTCTGCTTTTGATGTGAATCCTCCTGCTGCCTCCACAACTTCAAATATCCTTGAGCCTTCTGGAAATTTATATACGCCTGGCTTCTTCACTGCTCCTGTAACGTACACATATATCTCTCTGATTGTTTCGTTCACTATGGGCTTAGTAGGTTCTGGTTCGCTGACCGTGATTTGATTCTGCGTTTGAGGTTTTGATTCATGAACTGGCTGTGAATTTTCTGACGGCATAATTAACATCGCAAGTGCTCCGGCTGTCATGAACAATAAAACTCCTGCTCCCGTGATTATCTCTTTGCGATGAAGCTCAATAAACTTCTGCATGATTCTCCTCCTGTAATTTATGAGAGTGATTATAACGTAGCTAGACGAATTGACGCGTCTATAATGCCAAAATAAAATTATTATCAGCAACTCAAAGAAAGGACTTGAAGAATCATATTCACATCTGGAAATTTCTTACTGCCTAACGTAAAAGATTTATCTCAATGGGCAGTTATTGCCTGCGATCAATTTACATCACAGCCTGAATACTGGCAGAATGTACAATCAATCGCAGGTACTTCACCGTCTGCATACAATCTCATTCTTCCTGAGGCCATGCTGAATGAGTCCGGGCTTCAGAAGATTGAACAGATAAATGCCGCAATGAATAGTTATCTTGAACAGAAAATCTTCACTGAATACAGAGACTCATATGTATATGTTGAACGTGAACTCCTTGACGGTTCAATAAGGCGCGGGGTAGTCGGAGTGATTGACCTTGAAGAGTATGATTATAGAGAAGGAACATCATCAAGGATACGTGCAACAGAAGAGACAGTGAAAGAACGAATCCCTGCACGCAAAACTATCCGTGAAAATTCAGCACTCGAACTCTCACACGTGATTCTCCTCTGCGATGATGAAAAGAAAACTCTCATTGAACCTTTGAAGCATTCAAAGCACAGCATGAAGAAACTTTACGGTTTTGAACTCATGCTCGGCGGAGGAAAAATTGACGGCTGGCTTATGAATGGTGAACATGCAAGAGCATTCAACACGCGAATGAACTCATACATTAAGCGAAAAGCAAAAGAATTGTCATTGACGTTTGCTGTAGGTGACGGGAATCATTCACTTGCGGCAGCTAAAGCATGCTACATTGAAAAACCCTCTGAGCTTTCACGTTACGCAATGGTTGAACTCGAAAACATTCATGATGGTGCATTGAAGTTTGAACCAATTCACAGAATCGTTAAGGGAATTAATCCAGAAGAATTTATTTCGGAGATTCAGAATCAAATATGTGTTAAAGGTTGGACAAGCACAAAAAATTCATGGGCATTGAATTACTATTTTCACGGCAAGAAGGGAATAATTTTCATCGATAAATCAAAAGGAGCTTCAGCATTAATTGTTCTGCAAAAATATCTTGATGAAAGAGGCTGTGATATAGATTATATTCATGATACAGAATCACTTCGCAAACTTGCAGATGAATCCGGCTGTGTTGGATTTGAAATGCCTGCATTCGACTCAAATGCTAAACGTGATTTCTTCAGCATAATCTCTCAGTCAGGTGTACTGCCCAGAAAGACATTTTCAATGGGTCATGCACAAGAGAAGCGTTACTATCTTGAAGCCAGGAGAATAAAATAATGCTTGCTGATTTAGCTCTTCTATACTGCGCAATGTTCTGGGGATTAAGTTTCCCGACAATGAAGATACTCGTGAATATTTATCCTATATGCTGGCTTTTATTTCTGAGATTCGGAACTGCGGCACTCATGGTATATGTATTTTTTCACAGGAGGATTCACGAATCGATTCGGAAGTGTCTCAAAGGAGGAATGATAATCGGTGCACTTCTGTTCGCAGCAATAGGAAGCCAGACTGTCGGCCTTCAATACATAGGCGGAGGACGTTCTGCATTTATATCAGCAATATACGTTCTGATAGTTCCGTTAATGGTCTGGGCATTCAGGAAAGTATTTCCAGGATGGATTACGCTCTTTGCAGCGTGCCTGTGCGTCATCGGAATGTATTTTCTCACTGGTGATGACATGACAGGCCCGATGAACATAGGCGATATTCTCACGATAATATGTGATTCAGATACTCGCAATCAATCATTACACTTATGACTGTGACCCCGTTACGCTCAGTTTCATTGAGTTCGTTACGCTTGCAGTGTTGTCATTCATCACGTCACTGATATTCGAGACACGAAATGAAATACTCAGCATGAACGGAATATATGAGCTTGTATTCACAACTGTATTCTGTACGTTCGGGTGCTACATGATTCAGATATGCGCACAGAAATACGCAAAGCCCTCACATGCCGCAATCATAATGAGCCTTGAATCTGTGTTCGGATTGTTCAGCAGCATAATATTTCTCGGTGAGACATTAACGATAAGGGCATCAATAGGATGTGCAATGATATTTGCGTCTGTACTTATAGCAGAGCTTGAACCATTCATGCATTTCAAAACGAATCGAGGCTGAAATATTTTGAGTTTTCTCTCTGATACTAACTGGCTGTTGATACTCTCACTCGTATTCGGAAGTGCAGCACTCGCTGTAGCAGGTGACACGATAGGCACTAAATACGGAAAGAAGCGAATATCACTCTTCGGTTTGAGGCCAAGACGCACAAGCCAGCTCATAACCGCAATAACAGGAGCGTTCATAGCACTTTGCATTCTCGGAGTCGTGTCTGTATTGTCGCAAGATGTACGCACTGCACTCTTCGGCATGAAGATTCTGAAACAGCAGATGAATGAATTGCAGTTCCAGTTGAATCAGAGTGAAGCCAACGCTGAACATACGAGATTAAGTTTCGCAGAGGCTTCCGCAAGTCTGGACATCGTTGGGTTTGAACTGGACATGATGAAGAATGACAAATTGATTCTCGAACAGGAGAAAAGAGAGCTTGAATTTATGCTTCGTGTTATGCGTGATGAATCTGAACAGCTTAAGAAAGATTTGAAGACTATGCGAAGTGAATCTATTGCACTGAATGCTAATATCCTTCTTGGCCAGCGTGCTTTTGAATCTGGAATGTCGAGGCTTGAAATCATTTCAGGACTGAATACTTTAAAACAGCAGGTGAGACTGAATGCCCTAACCAAAATTTCAGATCAATCTTTTTCGAGGCTTCGTGATATTCCAATAATATTCAATTCAGACGAAGAAGAAAAATTGATTCGTGAACTTCAGAGTGCAGATACAAGGCAGTATGTCAGGGCGTTATCTGGAGAGAATGCCGCGCTTGATGACAACATGAGAATAACCGTGAGATTTGAAACAGGTACGAGCATAATCATTTATCATGACGGAGAAGCAGTGTACAGAAAATTTTTTGACAAGGACAGTAAAGCAGCACCTGAAGAGATACTTCACTACTTCCTGAGAGAACTGAAAAATAAGGCAATCAATGACGGAATCATTCCTGAACCTGCAACCAATAATGTTGGAACTCTCGACGGAGAATCATTTTTTGATGCAGTAGAGACATTGAGCAATATAAAAGAATCCGTAATCATAAGTGCGCTTGCCTCTGGAGATATCTACAGTGAAGGCCCTGTTGTGATAAACATAATTTTTGAGGAATGAAATGAAACCTCACGTGATAATTTACACTGACGGAGGAGCATCACCTAATCCAGGTCTTGGAGGCTGGGCGGCAATATTATATTCACCTGTTCATAATGCAGAACGCGAGATTTATGGTGCAGAACGCGATACAACAAATAACAGAATGGAACTCACTGCGGCGATAAAAGCACTTGAAGCATTGAAAACTTCATGCGAGGTTGACATTCACACTGACTCTGCATATCTTCAAAATGCATTCGTTAAAGGCTGGCTGAGAAACTGGCAGCGTAAAAACTGGAAGAGTTCAACAGGAAGTGATGTGCTGAATCGAGATTTATGGGAGAAGTTGATTGAGCTTACGAAGATTCATAAAGTCAAATGGCACTGGGTGAAAGGCCATGCAGAAGACGAACGCAATAACCGATGTGATGAGCTTGTGAGACGAGCACGCGATGAAATTATATAAATGGCTGAAAATTATTCTTCATCTATTCTGGCCTGACGAAAATATATTTGAGATTGAAGTTTCAAAACACGAAGATGTTTACGAAATTGAGAATAAATATCTCAGCATATTATTTGAGAGTGAACCGTTAGAGCAGAAATTGAATCACCTCACTATATATTCAGCTTCGTATTTTTATTATGGCATGAGAGAAATCATTCACAGATTCAAATATGAGAACGCAAAAAATTTATGTCTGCCATTAGGACGCGCAATGTCCATGCTCTTCACTAAACCTGAAATTGATTATCTTATTCCTGTTCCTCTTCACATACACAGCACACGGCAATACAACCAGTCATTTGAACTCGCAAAAGGAATGTCCGAACTCTGGAACGTAAAATTGATTGAGGCGGCAGAATGGGCAAATGAAATTCAGCATCGTGTAGGATTGAATGCACGTGAACGAATGAAACTCAGTGCAGACGATTTCAGAATCATATTTAATGTTAAGGGGTTGAGAGTTGCAGTTGTAGATGATGTATGCACAACGGGAGCTACACTTTTGCGATTGTCCGAAGCATTGGAGAAGGCCGGAGCAATTGTAGTATGTGCATATGCATTGTCATCTGTAGGGGAATAAAATAACTGTATAATCTCTGCGGGGTGATTAAACTTTGCAGAACAATGATTCACATTCACAAACAGAAAATCCTTCAATGGTTCGTCATGCAGTCTTCATGATGGCAGGTACTCTCACAAGCCGTGTACTTGGCCTTGCACGTGAAATTTTGGTTGCGGCATTTTTCGGAGCAACTAAAGCAATGGACGCATTCAACATAGCATACACACTCTCGAATTTAGCGCGTCAGCTTCTCGCAGAAGGAGCATTATCTGCGGCATTCGTTCCTGTATTCTCGCAGGCACTCACGAAGAGCAGACAGAAGGCGCTTGAATTAGCACGAGGAACAATGACAGTTTTAATTTTCGCGTCATGTATTGTAGTTGCACTTGGTGTATTCGCTGCACCTGCACTTGTTAAATTAATGGCACCTGGTTTTGATTCATCAAGCTATGAATTAGCCGTAAGTTTAACGCGGTTGATGTTCCCATTTCTGATAATCATATCGCTTGGTGCTCTCACAATGGGAGAATTGAATTCTCTGGGTTCGTTTTTCATTCCTGCATTGTCTCCTGCATTCAGCAATCTCGTTTTCATAATTACAGCTCCGTTCTTCGCGGCTAAATTTGGTGTCTATGGTCTCGCATTCTCAGTATTATGCGGAGGAATGGCACACTTCCTCACACAATGGCTTTGGGGATTCAAAATGAAAGCTGTTTTATATCCAGCAAAACCGAATCTTCATGACCCTGATCTAAAACGCATAATGAAACTTTTTATTCCATATGCGGCTGGTCTCTCACTGAATCAGGTTAACCCTGTGATAAGCCGTATGCTTGGTTCATTTCTTCAGGAGGGCAGCATATCCGTACTCAATTATTCAAATCGAATCCTTCAGTTACCGTTGGGCTTATTCGTTATCGCAATATCGCAGGCAGTATTGCCTCAGCTTTCACGAGCTAAAAATGATGAAGAGTTCATTGAAACTCTAAGACAGGCAATAAGATTTGCATTGTTCGTAGTAGTTCCTGCATCACTGGGTGTGATTCTAATCTCAGATGAATTTGTTCATCTTGTATTCGTCAGAGGCGAGTTTAATTCTTGGGCATGGTATGCAACATCATCAACTCTTTCATTCAGTATGCTTGGACTTTCTGGCATGGCATGTTCAACGGTGGTCATGCGTGCACTCTATGCGTTGTCTATGCCTCGTGAAGCATTCAAGGTTACGTTATTCAGTGTTGCCTCAACTGCAATCCTCTCTTTGATTCTCGTGTATCCCATGAGCTATAACGGTCTCGCACTTTCACCTGGAATCGCATTTACATTGTCGGGTATGCTTGGACTGTATTACGTTAGAAGAAAGCTGGGAAGGTCTTTGAATATCATAAGCTGGAAGTTATTCGGAGATTATCTCGTTGCATTGATGATGATTGATATTGCAGTGATGATATATAAATTTGTCTGGCCGTATAACGCTGATGCAGGGATTTTGATTCGTTCATTATGGGTTCTCGGAGTCATAGCGTTAAGTGCAGTGTCATATTCAATCGTAACATTGAAGATGAAGTTTGAAGAATGGAAAATGCTTCATCAGGCGTTCACGAGAAAATGAGCGATATAATAAGCAGAAAAATTTTTATGGAAGGTGTTAGATTTTGTCATTTACAGTTTGCGTATTAACTGCGGCAAAGAAAAGAGACACATACATAGCAAGTTACATAGCAGGAGAAGCACCAGTAACAGGCCATGAAGTAATGACAGAAATGATAACGAAACATGACATGCCTCAGCGAAGAGTGATTGCATGGTTCGTGAATAACTATACGAGACCGTTGGACTGGGTTGTAGATGAAGATGCAACGGTTGAATTCATCACATCAATATCACCTATGGGACAGAGAATATATAAACGCTCATTAGGATTTGTGCTTGTCATTGCATGTGCGAGAGTATTAGAACGTAAGGCGATAATAAGGCACTCAATAGCAGACGGAAATTACTGGGAGTTTGAGGACGGCCCGGTAACACAGGCAGATGTAGACAAGATAAAGGCAGAGATGAATGAAATCATACGGCATGATTCTGTGATAACGAGAGAGATATTAACGATAGATAAAGCACGCAGAGTTTTTCAGAGGCAGGGCGAGAATGAAATTGCAGAATTATTCGTGAGAGCGAATCTTGATCCCGTTGAAGTATACAGGTGCGGTGACCGTTACGGATATTTCTGCGGCGGGCCTCTTGCACCGTCAACAGGAATGCTGAAGACTTTTGACCTTGTGCTTTACGAGCATGGAATGTTACTGCGCTTCCCTGACCCTGAATCACCCGAAGAAGTTCCCGAACTGAAACTTGAACCTTCAATGGGAAAAGTATTTTTCGATTATGCACACTGGCTTCAGGTTCTCGATTTGAATTACCTGAATAAACTTCATCATAGGGTTACGGAAGGAAAGATTCAGGAATTGATTTTGATTGCAGAAGCGTTTCATTCACAGCGTCTCGGAAACATCGCGGAGGATATTGCGGCACGTCCTGTGAAAGTTGTAACGATTGCAGGCCCGTCAGGTTCAGGCAAAACGACATTCTCTGAAAGATTGAAGGTTCAGTTAATGGTCTGCGGGAAGACACCTGTGACATTGCCATTGGATAATTATTTCAAGGAACGTGAAGATTCACCGAAAGATGAAACCGGCGAATATGATTATGAACGTCTTGATGCATTAGATTTAGATCTTCTCGGCGATAATCTCACACGCATACTTTCAGGAGAAGAAGTAATAACTCCTGTGTATAATTTCATAAAAGGCCAGAAGGAACCCGGCAAGGTAGTAAAACTTAAACCTTCTGATGTTCTCATCATGGAAGGTATTCACGGACTCAATGATAAAATTCTCTCAATGATTCCTGAGTCAGGAAGGTATGGTGTATTTGTGTCGCCATTAACAGGAATATGCATTGACCCGCACAACAAGACGAGCACGAGCGACAATCGATTACTGAGAAGAATAATTCGTGATTACAGAACAAGGGGGAAATCTGCGCAGGTAACTCTTGAAGTTTATCCTAAGGTTATTCGCGGGGCACGCAAATATATTTTTCCATACAGGAGCAGAGCAAACGCAATTTTTAATTCATCATTGCCGTATGAACTCGGTGTGCTGAAACCATATGTTGAACCGTTACTGCATACAGTCGATGAAAATTCGAGCGTATTCAGTGAAGCATTAAGGCTCTTGAACATTTTGAGATTCGTTCCTGCACTGAACAATGACGGAATACCGAACAATTCAGTCATTCGTGAGTTTATCGGAGGAAGTTGTCTTGATGTTTAAGTTATAATATCGCAAATTTTTTATCGGAGGGAATAAATATGACAAGAAAAATTTTCATATTCGCATTAATCTTTACGTTCGCATTTTCTTCTGTGTCATTTGCAGAGACAGGCCCGATTCCGCCGTCAAAAGGTCAATGGGCATTGCCTCTCGAATCAAAATCACTTCTCTACTCGAAAGCCGACAGAGGGGCGAGCAACCGTGAAATCGAAATGCCAGATGAATGGATAAAAGTCCCCAGCGCAGTACGTGATGATGATAATTATCTCTGGTACAGCGTGAACATTGACGGTCGTAAAGGCTGGCTTCCTCAGAACGGAATACGTCTGAAAATGGGAGGAAAGAGCAAAGCAGCATCAAATCTCTACAAGACCTACGCAAAGACACGAAGAAACATCACTGGCAGATCATCGCGTTCATGGACGAAAAGCAATGATGACGGAGTAACGATGTACACGTCAGACAACGGAGAATTCTGGGTACGTGAAAGCAAAAGAGGAGTTGAAGATATATTCTTCCAGACCGGCGACCACAAGACATGTGAATTATTCTTCGGAACTGACTTAATCGGAATGTATCAGACAAAACTTCGCTCAAAACTCGGAACTCCTACAATGCGTGAAAGTCCATACGAAGACATCAACGTGAGCATTCTCTCATATGAACTCTCAGACAGGGACATGACGCTTGCAATCACACTCGTGCGTGATGAAGGTGATGAAGAAGGAAGAGTTGAATCCGTTGCATTGTATCGCGGCAGAACGGGAAGCAATTACTGATTGAATTTTGCATTAACGTTATGCATTTCACTTCTGCTTGATTCGATATTCGGAGACCCGATTAGCTTTCCTCATCCTGTTAAGCTCATCGGGAATTTAATTACATTTCTGAAATCAAAACTATTCACTGATACACATTCATTCATTCGCGGCCTCGTTCTGTGTTCAATCACTATCACAGTAACGGGGCTTTCTGTTTCATTCATACTTTTCATCACTGACTGCAATATTATTATTCAAATCTATCTTTTGTATTCTGCAATTGCATGGCGAGACCTCAAAGATGAAACTATGCCTGCCGTATTCGCATTAATGAATCACGATATAGAAACCTCACGAAAATTTTTGTCTCGTGTTGTAGGACGTGATACAAAAAATCTAAATGAACATGAAATTGTGAGTGCAATAATTGAGACAATAGCAGAGAATTCAATTGACGGAATCATATCGGTGATGTTCTTTGCAGCTTTGGGTTACGCGTTCAATCATTCATATGGAATGGCAGTATTTGTGTGGGTGTTCAAGGCAGCAAGCACGCTCGATTCAATGATAGGATATGAACACTATCATGAATTCGGGAAGGCAAGTGCAAGACTTGATGACGTTCTGAACTTCATACCCGCGAGGCTCGGAGGTCTAATCATCATTCTTGCAGGGATACTCACAGGCCATGACGCAAAACGTGCATTGAGAGTTTTCATTCATGACAGGAAAAAGCATAAGAGTCCGAACAGTGCACACGGTGAAAGTGCATTTGCAGGAGTGTTATGCGTGAGACTTGGAGGAGGTGCATTTTACGGCGGCAAATTTGAATCGCGTCCGTATATCAATGAATGTGCAAGAGAACCTGAAGTTATTGATGTATTTAGGGCATATGAACTTCTTGATGTATCATGTTCACTCTTTGCATTTATGCTAATATTATTTTCATGGATAATTTGATTCACGGAGCTAACCCCGAAAACTTGTATCATGCGTTTAACATTCCAATTCCGGATAAGATTATTGACTTCAGCACAAACACAAATATACTTTCATGGCCAGACATACACATCAACCTTGAGGAACTTGCATCGCATTACCCTGACCCTGATTGCAATTCACTTAGACGGATAATATCTGAACGTGAGAATGTCAGCATGAACAGAATACTCTTCACGAACGGAATCAATGAGACAATATATCTTCTGGCACAATCACTCTCAGGAACAACAGCGATACTTCATCCGTGCTACTCAGAATATAAGCGTGCATTCAGAACTTCACATGACGCATTCAGACTTGATGATGCAGGACGATTCAACAATTTCATACTCACGAACCCGAATAACCCGACAGGAAAATATATTCCTGACTTATCGCGAATCATAATGCAATACCCTGATACGATGTTCATAATTGATGAGGCATATATAGACTTCCTGATTCATGATTCAGTTTGTGAAAGGCTGTGTGAATTTAAGAATGTAATTTTGCTTCGTTCACTCACGAAATTTTTTCATCTCAGCGGAGTACGTATAGGTTATGTGATTGCGAATGAAGATGTGATTTCGGAACTCAAAACACGACAACCAACATGGAGTGTGAATGCAGTTGCGCAGGAATTAGCAGAACGATTCCTGAATGATAAAACTTTTTATGCTGATACAAAAAAATTCTATCGCAAGAATACTCCTGCATTCATTGATTCACTTAGGGCTTCAGGGTTTAATGTCATTGATTCTGATGTGCATTACTTCATGATTCAGGTTGATGATGATATTTCGATGATAAGGCACTTGCTGATGAATGGAATAGCAGTGAGGCACACAAGAAATTTTGCGGGCCTCAATGGAAGATATATACGAGTTGCAACGAGACAGCCGAAAGAGAACAAACTTTTTCACGATGCAATGTTAAAATATCGATCATGAATGGAATAATGATTCAGGGAACATCAAGTGATTCAGGAAAGAGTTTTATTGCAACGGGATTATGTCGTATGCTCTCAAACATGGGAATGAATGTATGCCCCTTCAAATCACAGAACATGTCCAACAACGCATACGTTACTCATGACGGCCTAGAGATAAGCAATGCACAGGCAGTTCAGGCACAAGCAGCAAGATTGAACCCTGAAGTCTTCATGAATCCTATTCTTCTGAAGCCCATACACAACCAATCATCAGAGATAATTCTGAACGGAAGAGTATTCGCACATTCAACAAAAAATTACAGAGAGTTCACACAGAATGAAGGCATTCGTGCAGTACGCGAATCACTGAGACACATTGAAAGACACTTTGACGCAGTGATAATTGAAGGTGCAGGAAGTCCCGCAGAAGTTAATCTGAATGACACAGAGATCGTGAACATGAGAGTTGCACGTGAAGCAGACGTTGATGTTCTTCTTGTTGCTGATGTTGACAGAGGCGGTTCTCTTGCATGTGTTGCAGGTACACTTGAACTTCTTGGCCAAGATCGTGAACGTGTGAAGGGGATAATATACAACAAGTTTCGAGGAGACATTGAGCTGTTCAGGAGTGCGGTTGAATGGACAGAAAATTACACTGGCATAAAGGTTGTGGGAGTGATTCCGTTTCTTGAGGACGTAAAAATTTCTGCTGAGGACTCACTGAACATACATTCGAGCATTAAGAAGAACGCAGAAGTTAATATAGGCATTATAAAATTTCCGTACATCTCAAACTTCAATGATTTTGATTCATTTATTCATGAGCCTGACGTGAATCTAATTTACATTAATGACAACACAACCATAAAACGCTTTCATGAACTCGATGCGATAATTCTTCCTGAAACAACGAATACATCTCTTGCGTTGAACTGGTTCAAAGATTCGGGACTTGATACGATGATAAAAAACTTTGACGGCTTCATCTTCAATGTATGCGGAGGACTTCATGTTAAGTGCAATGAATGGCTGAACATGATACGTGAAAAGAAAAGTTTAGGCACGCATGAAGCAATTGACACACGCGCCGTAAATGAAGATTCGTATGATGAGATTGCAAAAGTGTTAGCTCAGAACCTCGACATAGATTTTATTCTGAGACTACTTCACCATGAAGGCACCATGCTTCAGCCTGAGTGATTTTCACATTCACGAACTGACCGATTAAATTATTTTTCCCCTCGAAAATTACCACTTTATCTGAAGGAGTTCTTCCCTGCAACAAGCCTTCACCTTTTGGAGCAAGAGCATCAACCAGAACCTCGAATACATGACCTTGAAGATTCTTATTTATGTTAAGTGTTATGCTGTCTTGAAGTTCATTCAGTCTGTTTAGTCTCTCAAGTCTAAGTTCAACAGGCAATGCACCTGTCATTGTTGCGGCAGGTGTACCGTCACGTTCAGAGTAAGCGGCAGAGTGAACGAGATCGAATCGAATCTCTTCAAGTGCACTCATTGAGTCAGCAAAGTCTTCTTCTGTCTCACCAGGAAAACCTACGATTAAATCTGTCGTGAGTCCCAATCCCTGAACACGTTCACGAGTCATCTTTACCTTTGCAAAATATTCTTCACGTGTGTATTTGCGATTCATGAGCTTCAAGATGTGATTGCTTCCTGATTGTATCGGAAGGTTAAGCGACGGGCAAACTGTCTTCTCACTGGCCATGACATTAACGATGTCCTCTGTGAAATCCTGCGGCAATGACGTTACGAAACGAACGCGTTTAATTCCGTCTAACTGTGCAACGTTCTTCAACAGCCATGCAAAATTCAAGCCTATATCTTTTCCATAGCTGTTCACATTCTGACCCAGTAACGTAATTTCCTTCACTCCGTCATGAATCAGCATCTCGCATTCAGCAAAAATGTCATCAGGTTTACGTGACACGAATCTTCCTCTCACATATGGAACGATACAGTAAGTGCAGAAGTTATCACAGCCGTGTGCAATCGTAACATAGGCTTTGTATTTGTTCTCGCGTTTTATGGTTATGTCATCAGAATCGAAATCCAGAGCGTGAAATTCTCTTGCGTCAGTATCAAGGAGATTGATTCGTGATTTAGGGTGTGATTCAATCTGTTCAATTGCATTTGGAAGCATACCAATATGACGAGGCCCTGCAACCAGTCTCACATATGGGAAGCGAGAGAGTGCTTTTTCGCCGAGCCTTTGAGCAATGCATCCAGTGAGAGCGATTAATGGTTTATGATTCTTCTGCCACGATGATTCATAGAGACCTAGCTCACTCCATACTTTTTGTTCGGCCTTAGCGCGTACACTGCACCCTGTAATCATCACAACGTCAGCATCAAATTGATTCTCTTCGGGCAATTCCTCCCAGCCTCTTGAACATAAGACTGTGCGAACGCGATCAGCATCGTAGACGTTCATCTGACAGCCGTAAACTTTCACGCAGAATTTTTTATTTGC